>JAUZEM010000353.1 GCA_030839005.1 Actinomycetota bacterium
ATCGTCGCGTTCCAGCGGGCGATGGAGAAGCCGAGTGCATCGCGTCTCTTCGTGATCGCCCTGCTCGTTGCCCTCTTCGTGTACACGCAGTACTGGTCGTTCTATCTGCTCGTCGTCGTGGTCGGCCTGCTCGTCTGGATGGTGTGGCGCGGACAACAGCGGGACGCGGCGCGGCGCGTTCTCGTCGCGGTCGCGATCGGCGGCCTCGCCTTCGTCCCGTGGTTGCCGACCTTCCTCTACCAGCGCGCACACACGGGCACGCCGTGGGGCACGCCGGTGCTGCCGGGGATTCCGCTCGGCTACACACTGCGCGACTTCGCGGGCGGCGCAAGCGGGACCGCGGCGGACCGCCAAGAAGGCTGGCTGCTGTTCTTCATCCTCTTTCCGATGCTCATCCTGGGCGTATTCGGGCGCGCGGTCGACGAACGACGCATCGAAATCGATCTGCACGTTCCCCGCGAGACCCGGGTGATCGCATTCGTCGGCGGCGCCGGGCTCGTCGTGGCACTCACGCTCAACTACCTCGCGGGCGGCGCGTTCCAATCGCGTTACAGCGCGATGGTCTTCTCCTTCTTCGTGCTGCTCGTCGCACGGGGCTTCACGACCTTGCGCGACACGCGTGTCCTTGCCGGAGCCCTCGCGCTGACCGTCGCGCTGGGCTTCGCCGGGGGCGTGCGCAACGTGGTCACGCAACGCACGCAGGCGGGCGCGGTCGCGTCGGTGCTTCGCGACGAGGCGAAGCCCGGAGACCTCGTGGTCTACTGCCCCGACCAGATCGGGCCATCCGTACACCGGCTCGTGCAGCCGGGTCTCGACGAGGTCGTGTACCCGAACTTCGCGCGACCGGAGTTCGTCGACTGGGTCGACTACAAAAAGCGGCTCGCGGTTGCCGATCCGGCGGCGTTCGCCCGGGCCGCGCTCGAGCGTGCGGGCTCGCATACGCTCTGGTTCGTCAGCGCTCCCGGCTACATCACGCACGTAGGCACCTGCGAGGCGATC
This sequence comes from Actinomycetota bacterium, assembly GCA_030839005.1. Classification (GTDB taxonomy): domain Bacteria; phylum Actinomycetota; class Acidimicrobiia; order IMCC26256; family PALSA-610; genus PALSA-610. Next base: position 1,000 of record JAUZEM010000353.1, read on the forward strand.
TCCGACGACTTGGCGGCGGCGCGTACCCGCGTGCAGCGCACGCTGTCCGACGACAAGATCTTCGAGAAGCCTGCGCTCCAGACCTTTCTCGCGCCCGCAAGGAGCTGAATGCCGGCTCTTCGTCGCGCCGTCCGGTCGGTGCTCGTCCCGTACGTCGTCTCCCGGATCGTCGTGGTCGGCGCGCTCGAAACGATCCGTCACATCGTCACGACTCGTCAGCTCGTACCGGTTCCGATCGAGATCCATTCCGGACTTCTCGCGTGGGACGCGTCGTGGTACCGCGACATCGCCCGGACCGGCTACGACGGCGTCAAGCCCGAGGGCTTGCGATTCTTCCCGCTGTTCCCGCTCCTCGGTCGCGCGGTGTCGTGGATCCCGGGCGCGAACGCCGGCTTTGGTGTCGTCTTCGTCGCGAACGTCTCCGCGCTCGCGTTGGGCTTTGTGCTCTACCGGCTCGTGCTGCACGAACGCGACGATCCCGATCTCGCGCGCCGCGCAGTCTGGCTCGTTTACCTCGCGCCACCGGCCTTCGTGCTCGTGATGGGCTACGCGGAGGCCACGTTCATGACGTTCACGGCGGTCGTTCTCCTCGGTTTGCGATCGCGTCGTTGGTTGCTCGCGGCCGTCTTCGGTTTCTTCGCGGGGCTTACCCGACCGGTCGGCGTGCTGCTCGCGGTGCCGGCCGTCGTCGAAGCCTGGCAGACCCGCGACCCGAAAGCCGCGGCGCCCGCGGCCGCGCCGGCCGTGGGCTTGTTCGCGTACCTCGTCTGGGCCGCGCATCGCACGCACGACTTCTGGTACCCGCTGCGGGCCCAGCAGGACGCCACCCGTCGGGGCCATTGGGTCGATCCGGTGCACGCGGTCGCGCACAACGTGCGCGAGCTCTTCGACGGCGATCACGTCAGCGCGGGGGTGCACGCGGTGAGCGCGATCGTATTCGTCGCGCTGCTGGTCGTGATCGCGCGACGCTGGCCGCTCTCGTTCACGCTCTACGCGGGCGTGGCGCTCGTCGCCGGCCTCAGCAGTCGCAACCTCGATTCCCTCGAGCGCTACGGATTGGCGACCTTGCCGTTCGTGCTCGCCGGCGCCGAAATCATCGCCGAACGTGAACGGGAACGCGTCGTCCTATGTCTTGCGGTCGCCGGCCTCGCCGCGGCCTCGATGCTCGCGTTCACCGGCGTGCTCGTACCCTGATCGCGGCATCCGCACCGGCGCGGAAACGACCATGGCGCGAGGTGGTCACTACACTCGACGCGTCATGGCGACCGCCGAAACACCGGAGTCCGATCTGTCAGTGGTGATCATCGGCGCGGGCCCGGCCGGTCTCACCGCCGCGTACCAGCTGATGAAGGCCGGATACGCGGGCAACGTCACGATCCTCGAGTCCGACGACGTCGTCGGCGGAATCAGCCGAACCGTCCAGCGCGACGGCTGGCGCTTCGACATCGGCGGTCACCGCTTCTTCACGAAGGTGCGCGTGGTCGACGACCTGTGGTGGGAGATCCTCGGATCCGAGAACTTCCTGAGCCGGCCGCGACAGAGTCGCATCTTCTACCACGGCAAGCTCTACGACTACCCGCTCGTCCCGATGAACGCGCTGCGCAATCTGGGCCCGGTGGAGGCGGTGCGTTGCGTCGCGTCGTATCTGTGGGCGCGGGTGCATCCGCCGAAGAATCGGGACACGCTCGAGGGATTTATCGCGAGCCGGTTCGGCTGGCGTATGTACCGCCACTTCTTCAAAACGTACAACGAGAAGGTTTGGGGCGTGTCGGCATCCGAGATCTCGGCCGACTGGGGTGCACAACGCATCAAAGACCTCTCGCTCTTCCGCGCGGTGTGGGAGGCGTTGAAGCCGAAGCGCTCCGACGCCAAGCGCGACAAGTCGAAGATGGTCACGAGTCTCATCGACGAGTTCAACTACCCGAAGTACGGCCCGGGAATGATGTGGGAGGTCGCGGCCGAGAAGGTCACGGCCGCGGGCGCGACGATCGAGTTCCACCGTCGCGTCACCGCAATCCGTCGTGCCGACGGTGTCGCGACCACGGTCGTCGCGCTCGACCCCGACGGGGTCGAGCACCTCTATCCCTGCACGCAGGTGATCTCGTCGATGCCCATGGGCGCGCTCTGCAACGCGATGCAGCCCGAGGTCGACGCAACGACGCGCGCCGCGGCTGCTGATCTCCGCTACCGCGACCACCTGACCGTCGCGCTCGTCGTTCCGCAGGAGTACTCGTTCACCGACAACTGGATCTACATCCACGACCCCGACGTCGAGGTCGGGCGGGTGCAGAACTACGGCTCGTGGTCGCCGTACATGGTGAAGGACGGCCGCACATGCCTCGGTCTCGAGTACTTCGTCAACGAGGGCGACGACATGTGGACGAAGTCCGATGACGACCTGATCGAGCAGGCGAAGCGTGAGATGCACGTCCTGGGGCTCGTCGCCGACCCGAGCCGGGTCGAAGCGGGCTACGTGGTGCGCATGCCGAAGGCGTATCCGGTCTACGACGAGATGTACCAGGGCAACGTCGAGACGATGCGCAAGTGGCTTGCCGCGAACACCCCGAATGTGTTCCCGTGCGGCCGCAACGGAATGCACAAGTACAACAATCAGGATCATTCAATGCTGACCGCGATGCTCTCGGTCGAGAACATCCTGGGCGCGGACCACGATGTCTGGTCGGTGAACGTCGAGGCCGAATACCACGAGGAGCACGCCGATCCCGACACGCGCGGCCGCACGGGCCGCGACGCGCCCATCTTGCCGCGTACGCCGTAGCGCGGGAAGCCCCGCTCACGCCTACCGGTCGACGCGGTCGCGACGTAACACTCGGTCGCGCAGCGCCCACCAGGTCACCAGCAGCATGGCCTCGGCGACGATGCGCCATGACATCTTCGAGGTTCCGCGCACGCGGTCGGTGAACGCGATCGGAATCTCCTCGATTCTCCCGCCCGCGCCCAGGACGCGGTACGTCATCTCGATCTGGAATCCGTAGCCGGTTGAATGGGTGGTGTCGAAGTCGATCGCGCGCAGCATGGACGCGCGGTACGCGCGGTAGCCGGCCGTCGTGTCGCGCACGCCGATGCCGAGACAGAACGCGGCGTAGCGGTTGCCCGCGACGGACAGCGCGAGGCGGCGCCGGGGCCAGTTCGGCACGCTTCCGCCGGGTGCGTAGCGCGATCCGATCGCGAGATCGGCGCCCTGCTCGACGGCGGCGAGCAGGCGCGGAAGGTCGGCCGGATCGTGCGAGAGGTCTGCGTCGATCTGGATCATGAGGTCGAAGCCGCGCGCGATGCCGACGGCGTGACCGGCGCGGTACGCGCTGCCCAGGCCCATCTTCTTCGGCCGCCGCAAGACTTCGATGCCGCCGAGCTCGGCGCCGAGCGCTTCTGCCTTCTCGGCGGTTCCGTCGAGGCTGTTGTCGTCGATCACGAGGATGTGTGCGGCCGGCACGGCCACGCGGACCCCGCGGACCAGCTGCTCGATGTTCTCGGCTTCCTCGTACGTCGGGACGGTGACCCACACGCGCAGATCGTCGCCGCGACCGTCCCATTCGCTCGCGTCGTTCCTATTCACCCCGGCTCGCGTTCGGTCGCGGCCGCCGGGCGATCGCGAACAGGCCGGGAGTGCGCGCGTCGATGTGCTCGGTGGTGAAGAAGTTGCGCTCCGACAAACCCGAGCCGATCCCGGTACGACCGTTCCCGAGCATCCGGTACGCGAGCGGCAACACGCGTTCGTACGACCACACGTACAAGGCGCGCGGGACGCGCTGTCGCAGCCGGAGGACGTCGAGCCGGAGCAGGCGAACACCTCCGGCCCGGCGCGCGGTGAAGTCGGCGTGCAGCGCTTCGTCGCCTTCGAGCCCGAGGCAGGTCACCTCCTCGAAAAACAGCGAAAGCATCGACACGAGCTGCGCCGGCTCGAACAGGTAGACGTGGAAGGGGTTTTCGAAGTCGGCCGGAGCGTTCGGCGTGATCACGAACGCCGTGCCGTCGGCGCGCAAGGTGCGCGCCAGCTCGGCGACGTGCGTGACGGGGTTCGGGAAGTGTTCGATGATGTGCGAAGACACGATGAAGTCGACGCTTCCATCGCGCACGGCGAGCGCGGCGCCGTCGAACGCCGAGAAGCGCAGACCGTCGGTTCGTTCGTGCTCGGACGCGGCCGCACGCACGGTCTCCGTGCTGTAGTCGGCGCCGATGACGAGACGGTCCGATCCGACGAGGCGCCGCGTCTCGTCGCCGAGACCGCAGCCGACGTCGATCGTGATGCCCGAGCCGAGCCGAGCGAGCACCTCGCGGTATCCGGCGTCGTGGAACGCGAGCAGCGAGTCGGGTGTCGCCCCCTGCATCGGGCGTTCGCCCGTCAGCTTCATGTGCCCCCGCTCCGTCCCTCGCCCACGAGCGGCCGAGCGTACAGCGGAGCCTGACCGGCAGGCGGGCGCGGAGTCGGAAGGGATTCGAAGCGGGACTCTAGACTCCCGCGCCGTCCTCGTTGTTCGCCCGTGCTGCGGAGGCCCGCTTCCTTGACCGATCACGCCCACATGGGTGCCGACCCGACCAACCCACGGGAAATCGGCGGCGTTGCGCAGCTCGGCGAAATCGCGTCGGCCGCGGGTCTCCGGCGCATCGCGATACTTGCGTGGCGCGACATCGACGATCCGGAGGCCGGTGGATCGGAGTTGCACGCGTCACGAATCGCCGCGCTCTGGGGTCAGGCCGGCATCGAAGTGACGATGCGAACGTCGTACGCGCCCGGATCGGCTCAGGTCAGCTGGCGGGACGGTTACCGGGTCATCCGCAAGGCGGGCCGGTACCTGGTGTTCCCGCGCGCAGCCTTCAGCGAGATGATGGGTTGGCACGGCGCGAGCGACGCGCTGGTCGAGATTTGGAACGGCATGCCGTTCTTCTCTCCGGTCTGGGCGGCCACCCGTCCGCGCGCCGTGTGGCTGCACCACGTGCACGACTCGATGTGGGAGATGACGTTGCCGCCCCGTCTCGCTCGGCTCGGACGCACCATCGAGTTCCAGATCGCGCCGCCGCTCTATCGCAGGTCGCGGATCGTGACGCTGTCGGAGTCGTCGAAGGAAGAGATCGCGCGCCGGCTGCGCCTGCGGAGATCGAACATCACGGTGGTGTCGCCGGGCGTCGATCCGTCGTTCCGCCCGGGTGGGACGCGTGATCCGAGACCGCTGGTCGTGGCCGCCGGGCGGCTCGTCCCGGTCAAACGATTCGATGTTCTCATCGACGCGCTCGCCGAGGTCAAGACCCGAATGCCCGAGCTCCACGCGGTGATCGCCGGGGAGGGCTACGAACGTGAGTCCCTCGAGCGTCGGATCGCGGAGCTCGGCGCGCACGGATGGATCTCGTTGCCCGGGCGGGTCGACGACGGGACGCGGCTCGACCTCTACCAGCGCGCCTGGGTGCTGGCGAGCGCGTCGCGCCACGAAGGATGGGGGATGACGATCACCGAGGCGGCCGCGTGCCGTACGCCGGCAGTCGCGACCCGTATCGCGGGCCACAGTGACGCGATCGTCGACGGGATGACCGGTCTCCTCGTCGACGACGATCAGGGTCTCGCCGCGTCGCTCGATCGCGTCCTGCGCGACGACGCGTTCCGCGCGTTGCTCGCGAAGAACGCCCTCGAGCACTCATCGCAATTCACGTGGACGGCAACGGCGCGAGGAACCCTCGAGGTTCTCGCGGCCGAGGCTCTGCGCCGCAAAACGGCGTGACCACACTCCTCGGTTCGCGCCGGCCACGGTCGGCGCTCGGCTATGCATTGCTGGCGTTGCTCGCATACGTCCCGCCGTTGCTCACCGCGCGCGGACGGGTCGGTGCCGACACCAAGCAGTACCTCTATCTCGATCCGGGCCGCCTGTTGTCTCGCTCCCTGTCGATGTGGGATCCGCACGTCGGCATGGGAACGGTCACCCACCAGACGATCGGCTACGCCTTCCCGATGGGGCCGTACTACTGGCTCCTCGATCAGCTCGGATCGCCGGCGTGGGTCTCGCAGCGGCTCTGGCTCGGTTCGTTGCTCTTTGCCGCGGCCCTCGGCGTCTTGTACCTCCTGCGGACGTTCGGCATCCGCGGTCCCGGCGTCGTCGTCGCCGCACTCGCATACATGTGCACGCCGTACGTGCTCGACTACGCGGCGCGGATCTCGGTGCTGCTGATGCCCTGGGCTGCGTTGCCGTGGATGATCGCCGTCATCCGCAAGGCCCTGCGCGAGAAGGGTTGGCGATATCCCGCGATCTTCGCACTGATCGTGCAGGTCGTCGGCGGTGTGAACGCGACCGCGCTGATCTACGCGGGGATCGGACCAGTGCTGTGGATTCTGTACGCGTGGCTGGTAGCGCGCGAGGTCGACGTGCGGCGCGCGCTCGGCGTCGCGCTCCGCACGGGCGGGTTGACCCTTCTGACGTCGCTCTGGTGGATCTCCGGGCTGCGCATGCAGGGCGCGTACGGCCTCGACGTGTTGAAGTACAGCGAGACGGTCCAAGCCGTCGCCCGGACGTCGACGCCGAACGAGGTGTTGCGCGGCCTCGGCTACTGGTTCTTCTACGGACAGGACCGGCTCGGGTCGTGGATCGAAGCGGCGCGCGACTACACGCAGCACCTGTACGTGATCCTCGCGGGCTACGGCATCGTGGTGCTCTCCCTCCTTGCGGCCGCGTTCACACGCTGGCGCCATCGCGTCTTCTTCGTGCTCCTACTGTTCGTCGGCGTCGTCATCTCGGTCGGCGCGCATCCCTACGCGAGTCCTACGCCGCTCGGCGCGCTGTTCAAGTCGTTCGCGAACGCGTCGACGGCCGGCCTGGCGCTTCGCAGCACCGGGCGCGCCGCCCCACTGGTCGTGCTGGCGCTCGCCGTGTTCCTCGGACTTGCCACGAACACCGTGTTCGGTTGGTTGCGGGCGCGGGGAAGGGCGGCCTACGCGTACGCCGTACCGGTGCTCGTCGGCGTGCTCGTCCTCGTGAACTTTCCGGCCCTCTTCGACGGGACGTTCTACGGCAAGAACCTGCAGCGCGACGAGAACCTGCCGTCGTACTGGACGCAGGCGATCGCCGCGCTCGACCGCGGCGACCATCAGACCCGAATGCTCGAGGCACCCGGTGCCGATTTCGCGTCGTACACGTGGGGCAACACCGTCGATCCGATCACGCCCGGTCTCACCGACCGTCCGTATGTTGCGCGCGAGCTCATCCCGTACGGGACGCCCGGCACCGCCGATCTCCTGAACGCGATCGATCGGCGGCTCCAGGAGGGCATCGCCGACCCGGCCGGCCTGGCCGCGTTGTGGCGGCGGATGGCCGTCGGCGACGTCGTCGCGCGCAACGACATCAACTACGAGCGCTACGACCTGGTGCGGCCCCAAGATCTGTCGGCGGTGCTCGCGGCCACGCCGGGTCTCGGACCGGCGAAGGGTTACGGAGCGCCGTCGACGTTCTCGCTGCCCGCGGGTTACAGCGACGAGATCAGCCTCATGACGCCGGCCGCCGCGCCGGCCGTCGCGCCGGTCGAGGTCTATCCCGTCACCGACCCGACGAAGATCGTGCGTGCGGAGTCCGTCGACCACGGGCTGATGGTGAGCGGCGACGGCGAGGGCCTGGTCGATGTCGCCGGCGTCGGTCTTCTCGACGGCGCGGGGGTGGTGCGTTACTCCGCGTCCTACCCGACCGGCGTCGCGCTGCGCACCGCGACGTCCGCAGCGGACGCGCTGGTCGTCACGGACAACAACCGGTTACGGGCGCGGCGCTGGACGAGCGTGAACGAGAACGTCGGCTTCACCGAACAGCAGAATCCCGAGGATCGACCGCTCACGACCGACCCGGGCGATGCCCGACTCGACGTGTTCCCGGGCGAGCAGCCGTCCGCGCTGACGACGACCGAGAACCTCGGCGTGGAGCGCGTGGCGGCGACGGCGTACGGCAACGGGAACACGCTCTGGCCCGAGGATCGGGCCGCGGCCGCGCTCGACGGCGACCCGGGCACCGCGTGGCGCACGCAGGCGTTCGGCGATGCGCGTGGGCAACGTATCGAGATCGATCTCCACGGAGCGATAACGACCGACCATGTCAACCTCGTGCAGCCCCTCACCGGTGGTCGCGACCGCTTCATCACGAACGCGGTGCTGACGTTCGACGGCGGACGACCGGTGAGCGTGGTGCTCGATGGCCGCTCGCGCACCACGGCCGGACAGACGATCACGTTCCCGAGTCGCACGTTCCACACGTTCTCGATCCGCGTCGTCCAGGTCAACGATCACCGGCAGAACCTGTTCGGTCAGGCCGATCCGGTCGGCTTCGCCGAGATCCGCCTGCGCGACGCGCACGCGACCCGCGACGTCCGGGTCGACGAGATCGTCCAGATGCCGAGCGACCTGCTCGGCGCGCTCGGTGCGGCCTCGGTTGGCCATCCGATCGTGTTCGTCATGAGTCGCGACGCCGTCTTTCCCGTGCCGCCGCGCACGCAACCGGAGTTGTCGATCTCGCGCGAGTTCGCGCTGCCCGCGACACGAACCTTCGACCTGACCGGCAACGCGACAGTGAGCACCGATGCATCCGACGCCGCGATCGAGAACGCGCTGCGCCCCGGCGACGTCACCCCGGGCCGGAACGTCGCGACGAGCGCATTCATGGCCGGGTGCCTTTCGTGCCGGGGCGACGCCGCCTTCGACGGCGATCCGCGCACCGCCTGGCAGACACCGTTCGACCTCGTGCGCGGGCAATGGGCGGAGGTCACTCGAGCGCAGCCCGTGTCGATCGATCATCTCGACCTTTCGGTGATCGCCGACGGCCGTCACTCCGTGCCCACGCGACTCCGGCTCGAGGTCGACGGCACGACACGCGAGCTCACTGTGCCGAGCATCGTCGACCGGCCGGCCCCGAACGCGACCACCGAGACCCGCCTCGCCTTTCCCGCGGTGCGCGGTCGGCGGATCCGGCTCACGATCGAAGACGTCCGCGAGGAGCGCACGCGACTCTTCGCGACGGTTGCCACGCGGGTCGAACCGGTCGGTATCGCCGAGGTGGGCATCCAAGGGGTATCGGCGCCGCCGCCGGCGGCCGGGACCGTCGACAGCGGATGCCGCTCCGACCTCGTCGCGATCGACGGCCGCGCGGTTTCCGTACGGGTGACGGGCACGACCACGGCGGCCCAGACGGTGATGGGCCTCGCGGTGACGCCGTGCGGGGGGGCGATGCGGCTGGGCGCGGGCACGCATGTGCTCACGACCGCGCGCGGCAAGGACGTCGGCTTTTCCATCGATCGGCTCGTGCTCGCGTCCGGTACTCCGGGCGTACAGACGACCGTCGCGGGCGGTCGCGTGCGCATGTCGACCCGAGCTCCGCCGGGCGCATCGCCCGGCGCGTCGAACCCCGCGGCGAGCGCGCCTCTCGTCGACGTCGTGCACAACGGCGACACCAAGATGCGCGTGCGCGTGCGCGTGGCGGACGCGACCCGGCCGTTCTGGCTCGTGCTCGGAGAGTCGCAGAGCCGGGGTTGGCATGCGCATGTCGTACGCGGCGGCGACCTCGGCCCTTCGCAGCTCGTTGACGGGTATGCGAACGGATGGTTGGTCACGCCGCCGCGGGGCGGCGCGTTCGACGTCGTGTTCGAGTGGACACCGCAACGGCAGGTCTGGGCGGCGATCTGGCTCTCGCTCCTCGGCGTGAGCTTGTGCCTGGCGATCATCGCCCTCACTTGGTCCCGGCGGCGATCCGTCGTCACGACCGCCATGACATCTCTTCCCGGCGATGCCGACGTCGATCTCGCGTGGTCGCCACGAGTTCCTCCCGTCGCGGCACCGGGTACACGCGTTCGCCGGCTCGCACCTTTGGTGTCGGGACTCGTGGGCGCGTTGGTCGTGACACCTTGGGTCGGAGTGCTCGCGGCGGCCGTCACGTTCGTCGTGCTCGTGCGACCGCGGTTGCGCCCGCTGGCGATGCTCATGCCTGCCGCTCTGCTCGGCTTCTGCGGTCTCTACATCGCGGTCCAGCAATATCGATACCGATTCCCAGCGGTGTTCGAGTGGCCGACGGTGTTCCCCCGGGCCCGCACACTGGCGTGGATCGCGGTGGTCCTCCTCACGGCCGACGGCATCGTCGAGATCATGCGCTCGCGCCCGGGTCGGGAGCCGGACGGGAAAACGGGACCGAGCCCGGGTGGTGGC
>JAUZEM010000397.1 GCA_030839005.1 Actinomycetota bacterium
ACGTGCAGCGCGCCGACCTCGCGGGGCTGGGCGCGAGTGACGGTTGCCGCGACCATTATCGCGGCGATCACCGCGATCCCCGCTTGCGCTCGGAGGTAGGGGCCGAACGCGCGGCGCTCGAAGAGAAGGTCAGCCAGCAGCGCGTTGAGCGCCACCGCGAGGAACGTCACCAGGGAAACGCCGCCGACGCTCGCGAGGGCACGGGCGGGCGCGATGTCGTGGAACGCGTAACCGACCTCACCCCACGAGAAGCCGCCGAGCGGCCAGCGCGCCACGATCGCGTCGGCGCACACCCAGACGGCCGCGGTCAGCCACGGGTTCGCGATGCCTCGCGTTCGCATCCACGCGACGAGCGCGCCCGCGGCCGCCCAATACGCCGCGACCGCCACGCTGAAGGGCACGATCGCGACCGCGCCGAAGTACCAGATCCACGAGCAGAGCGCCCCGTAGTAGACGACCCCCGCGACGAACGCGAGGCCCGCAGCACCGCGCGGTGTGTGTCCGCGCCACGCGACGAAGAGCGGCACGAGCGCGATGCAAGCGAGCGGTCCGATGTCGAACGGGGGACGGCTGAGCGCGAGGAGCGCGCCCGACACGACCGCCGCGACGACGCGCGCGACCGTCGTGGGCCGCGGTCGTGTCACGCGCAGTCGCGGCAGATCATGCGCTTCTCGTCGGCGAGCTGATGGCGAGGCAGCACCAGGAAGCAGCTACGGCACAGGAACTCGTTCTCGCGACGGGGCACGATCTTGGTGCCGGCTTCGCCGCGATCGTCGGGCTCGTCGTCGTCGTCCTCGTCTTCTTCGAGGCCGGCCGCGACTGTGCGTTCGCGCAGGACGACGTCGAGGGCTTCTTCGACATCGTCGGGATGGAGCTCCTCGTCGAGATCGACGACGTCGTCCTCCTCTTCCTCTTCGGCGGGTTCGGCCGGCGCGACGAGAACGCCGGGAACAGCGACGACATCGATGATCTCCGCGTCGATGACGTCCACGAGGTCGTCGTCGATTACGTCGTCGACAACGACGTCGTCATCTTCGACGAAGTCCTCTTCGAGGACGTCCTCGTCGATGTCGTCCTCTTCGAGCGTGGGCTCGTCCTCGAAGTCGTCGTCACTCATTTCGGGTGCCTTCTCGCGGGGGGAGGGATCGGTGAACGGGCCTGTAACCGTCGCGCTGCGACAATCCTTCCCACTCACGTCGCCCCCTTTGGGGGCGCGGAGTATAACGCCGCCCGAAAGGGCTTCGGTGATCACCGAAGCGCCCCTCGTCGGCGCCCTCGAAGGGTGGCTAAAGAGGGTGGGCGGACCGGTCGGGAGACCGTTGGGGCCGCTGGGTGGCCCGGCCTGCGCTCGGCAGGCGGGTTATTGCAGCGTTCTCTAACGAAGACTCCCGGACGACCGCCCAACCCCTTCGCAACACCTCGCCCCCTCTGCAGCACTACCGGTGTGTCCGGCGTTCGCGCGGCCTGGGTCGTCGACTCCGAAACCAAGGGCGAGGGGTAGTCAGCCTCAACAGCGCGACGATGTCAAGCGGAACCGGAGCGCGTTTACCAGCACCGACGCCCCTCGTTGCTGGTCAACGAAACAAAGAAAAAATACCCGCCGGTTCACGTCGGCAACGCACGACGCAACTCCGCCGCGCGCTCCGCGTCCAAACGCTCGAGATCGTACGTTCCGTGGTCGACGAAACGCATGGCTTCCGCGATCGCGCGGTGACCGGCGCGCTCCGCGATTTGACGATGCATCTCCTGCGCGACGCGGCGATATGTGGGGTGGCCCTGGGGCGAGCTCCGGAGCTCGCAGAGATGCATCGCCTCGCGCGCATTCATGTGCATGACATAGCGCATGCGGTACCCGAGCGAAACCGCGTACGCGGCCTGCTCCGGGAACGGTCCGACGAGCGCGGCGTAGAGTTCCGCGGATCGCTCCATCGCCTCCTCGTAGCGGCGCGCGATCCCGGCATCACGCACGGGCGCGGGCATTTCGTAACCGTGATGCGGCGTGAGCTGCTGCCATTCGATGGTCAGCATCCGGTGACGTTGCAGGTCGCGGAACGCCCCGTAGTCGCCGAGCACGTCGAAGCGGTAGCTCGTACGCTCGAACGCCCGTCCCGGCTTGTGACGTCGATTGGTTCGCTCACCGACGTAGGCGCGCACGAGCGCCACCCGATCGTCGGCAGGGAGACCGCGCACCCGCTCGAGCAGCTGTGCATCCGGAAGGCGGGTATGCGGGTAGCAGATCGCGGCAAGAACCTTGTCCTCGCCGTCCGGATCCCAGTCGACGAGGCTGACCTCGTTCGTCGGCTCGGGTCGCTCGTCGCCGAAAAGGCGCTGGACGAGGGCCTGCGTGTCGTCGCGCGTCGCCGCCAGATACGACGACCACGCTCCGCCGCGCTCGGGACGATCGACGCGCACCAGGAACGACGGGATGACCTTGCGGAGCTCGTCGAGCATCAGCTGGGCGTACATCCGTGCTTCGGGCAGCGGATGAGCCCGCATGCGCAGCAATAGCGCCTCGAAGGCCTGGCCCGTGCCGTAGATGCCGACGTTCGACAGCGTGGCCGCCGGAAGTAGCCCACGGAGGGTGTCGCACGCTTTGGCCTTGATCGTCTGCTTGTACACGAAGTCGGAGTCGGTCGGCTGTTTCGGGTGTTGTTCGCGCGCCCACTCCATCATCGCCGGCAACGCCGCGCTGTAGGTGTCGAAGAGCGAGTCGAGGTCGGCGATGTAGCGGGTTCCCATCGGCGAGGCACACACATGGGACGGGCGCAGGTAGCGGTAGCGCCCCTGCAGCCGGGAGTCGTACGGGATGTAGCGGGTCGACTGTTCGAGGTAGGCCATCAACCGACCCCACTCGAGGACCTTGGTGAGCAGGTTCGATGCCTGCTCGCACGCGAGGTGGACACCGCCGAGCTGAGCGACGGAATCGTCGCCGTACTCGAGGAAGACGCGCTCGTAGAGGTCTTCCGCCCGCTTCAAACCGACCGTCGCGTCGACGGTGAGGTCGCCGGTGAGGTCGAGATCACCGACGAATTCGTCGAGGAAAAGCCGCCGCAGGCTCTTGTCAGAGCGCGAATAACGCGCGAAGAGCGCCCCCTTGACGACCTCGGGAAGGTTGGTCAGCGCGAAGACCGGCCCGTCGAGGTTCGTGAAATACGGCCGAAGACGACCCGCTTCGCTCTCGGTGAACTTCTCCGGCGCATAGAGCATGGGACTGGCGATGGTAGCGACGGTTCGGTCGAGCGGCGCGCATCTCGAACACCCCAGTTTCGTCCCAACGGTTTGGTGGAATTTCCGCTCTTGGCGCCGGTTTCGCACCCAACTGTTTGGTGGATTCCGGTCTCGTCAGTCAGAGGAGGAGGCGGTAGGCGCTGGGGACGACCTCGACGTCGACGAGGTCGGTGGCGGGCACAGGGCGGCCGTCGACCTCGAGGGGGACCCGCCGGTCGATGCTGACAGAGACCCGGGCCGCCGACCGCTGGGTGATCATGGGGTGCGGGACGTGGGTGCCGGTGGCAAGTCGCGTTCGAAGCTCCCGCCGTTGGCGTCCGGGAACGGCGTAGATCTGCATCTCGGCGCGGCCGTCGCCGGGGTGACCGCGCGGGACGAGGTCGAGTCCCCGGCGAAACTGCCCGGTCGAGATCACCACGGTCGTGCACGGTCCGTGGAACACCGGCCTCGAGTCGACCCGAACGTTCGCGCCGAACCGGCGGGCGAACCGTCCGAGCGCCTCTGGCGGGGTGCCGATCACGATCATGTTCGTCGCGACCGGGCCGTCGTCGACCCGCAGGAGGTCGAGCGGCACCTCGACGCCGAGGGTGACTCGAGGATCGATGCCGAGGCCGATCGCGCGGGCGAGGTCCGAGCCGGCATCGGGCTGGAAGCGAACGAGGACGCCGGGCCGGCGCGCCACCGCGGAGGCCAGGTCGGCGTCGCCGCCGGCCACCTCCAGGTCGGGCGTAGCCGACGTGGGTTGTCCCCACGGCTCGCCCGGCCTGATCATCCTGTGGGCGCCTTGACGACGCTCGACGCCGCGATGACGCCTCGGAGGCACGCGTCGGCCGCCGCCCGGGCCGTCGCCGCGGTGACCTCGTCGGGAACGACGTCGCCGATCTGGTGCAACAGGTCGATCGTCTGCTTGACGTTGCGAACGAAGTCGCCTCCCGTCATCTCCTCGTCCTCGAGGACGTCGGCGAGCTCCTCACCCTTCGCCCAGGCGTAGATGGCGGCGGTGAATCCCGGATCGGGCCTGCGGGTCTCGGGCAGGCGGGCCTCGCGCTCGGCGAGGTGCAGATCGCGCCACACGGCGTCGAGCGCCCGGCTGCGCCGTGCCACCTCCTGGTTCGGCCAGCGGCGCGGTGGCATCGGGTCGTTGCTTTCCGGCCCCCGTCGCTGGAAGGTGAAGCACGACACGACGGCTGCCATCGTCGCGGGATCGACGCCGTCGAGCCGGCCCTCGCGCAACGCCTCCGCGACTACCAGCTCGCCTTCGCTGTTGAGACGAGTGAGCAGGCGGCCCGCGTCGGTGAGATTCCAATCCTCGACGTAGCCCCAAGTCCGCAACACGCCGAGTACCCGATCGAACTGGCGGGCCAGGCTCTCGCTGCGCGAAGAGACCTGCCGCTCCAGGCGGGCGATCGCCCGTGCGATCCGCTCCGCTTGCCAGGCCGCGCGCAAGGCCACGTCGACGCCGGGGGCATCGTGCAACGGATGGGCCGCGACCTCGGCCTGCAGCGCTCCGACGTCTCCGTCGGTGTCGACGGGAAGCTCCGAGTCCCGCAGCTTCAGCCGGCGGAGCGCGTCGACCGCGGCGCGTTGAAACGACTGGCTACGCGGCGCGAACGGTCGCGGCAGATCGATCGTCGCGACCTTCCGCAACTGTCCGCGGAAGTCGTGGGGGGAGAGTCGCACGAGCGACTTTCCCTGGGTCAGTGCGAGAATTCGCTGGGGTCCGCTCCCCCGCTCCTGCTTCAGCACGACGACCTTGCCGCCGCGCTTGGGAACGATCAGAACGTCTCCGGGGCGAAGCGTCTCGAACCGACCGTCGGATCGGCTGTGCGCCGCGCGCCGCGCCGCGTCGAGCTCGGCGAGTAGCCGGCGATACTCGTGCACGTCGCCGGCCGGGAGCACGGCGGCGGCCTCGGCTTCCGCGAGCTGCTCGCGGCGCAGCTCCAGCTCGCGTTCGACCGCGACGACGTCGCGGTCGGCGTGGAATTGCGCGAACGACAGGTTCAGCAGGTGGCGAGCCTGTTGGGGTGAATAGCGCTGCACGAGGTTCGCCGCCATGTTGTACGTCGGGTGAAAGGAAGACGTCAGTGCGTAGGTCCGGCGCGAGGCGAGGCCCGCGACCTGTTCGAAGGAGACGAACGGATCCCAGAGCACGACGACGTAGCCGACCTCGTCGATCCCTCGCCGCCCGGCGCGTCCCGCGAGCTGGGTGTACTCGCCCGGCGTCAGGAACTCGTGGTGCTCGCCCGTGAACTTCGAGAGCTTCTCGATGATCACCGACCGCGCCGGCATGTTGATGCCGAGCGCAAGCGTCTCGGTCGCGAACACGACCTTCAACAGGCCCGACGAGAATCCCTCCTCGACCGCCTCCTTCATCGGCGGCACGAGACCCGCGTGGTGGGCCGCGACGCCGGCCTCCATGCCCGCGAGCCACGTGTCATAGCCGAGCACGTCGAGGTCGGCGTCGGACAGCGACTCGACGTGTCGCTCCGCGATCGCACGGAGCGCTCGCCGCTCGTCCGCTTCGGTAAGACGCATCCCCGCGGCGAGACATTGCTCGACGGCCTGATCGCATCCCGTTCGGGAGAAGACGAACGCGATGGCGGGAAGCATTCGCTCCTCCGCGAGGCGTTCGACGACCTCGGTCCGCCACGGCTTGTACAGCCGGCGCCGGCGTTGCCCGCGATCGGGAACGTTCCGGCCGTCGAGGCGAGTGGCCACCGGGTTGGGGCGCGACTCGCCGTCGTGGTCGACGAACGTGGGAAGGAGGTGAAGGTTCGGCGCGCTCCGGTCGCCGACGAGGTACAGGTGCACGAGGTCGACGGGCCGCCGCTCCTCGATCACGGTCTCGGTCGCGCCGCGCAGAGTCTGCATCCAGGCCGCGACCTCCTCGGCGTTGGACACCGTCGCGGACAGCGCGACGATGTCGATCTCGGAAGGCAGGTGGATGATCACCTCCTCCCACACCGCGCCTCGCGAGCGATCCTGGAGGTAGTGCACCTCGTCGAGCACCACGTACCGGAGCCCGTGCAGCGCGCGGGAGCCGGCGTAGATCATGTTGCGCAGAACTTCCGTCGTCATCACCACGACCGGTGCGTCACCGTTGATCGCGTTGTCGCCCGTGAGCAGGCCGACGCGGTCGGTGCCGTACGCGCGTACGAAGTCGCCGTACTTTTGGTTCGACAGGGCCTTGAGCGGTGTCGTGTAGAAGGCCTTCGCGCCAACGGCGAGGGCCCGGGCGATGGCGTACTCGGCCACGATGGTCTTGCCCGAACCGGTGGGAGCCGCGACGAGCACCGACCGTCCGGCGTCGAGGGCATCGAGCGCGCTCGACTGGAACTGGTCCAGCGGAAACGGCCGTTCCGCCGTGAACGCCGCCCGGATCTCGGGGGCGGTCACCGGCCCTTGGTGGTCGGTGTCGCCGGGTTGCTCGTGGGTGTTTTCACCGTCGTGCCTGTCTTTGCACTCGTGGCGGGTCCGCTGCTCGCCGGCGCGCTCGAGGGTACCGAGATCGGGTTCGTTGCGGGCGTGTCGGAGACCTTGGGCTGCTTGGGCCAGTGGCGCACGATTCCTCCCGGCCAGAAGATCCCACCGAGGACGGCGAGCACGATGACGACGGTGGATCCGACGACGATCGACCCCCGCTGGCCGAGCCGCTTCGGCCGCCGGCGGCCACGCCGGACCCAGTAGACGACCGCACCGAGCGCGGCGGCACTTGCCAGAACGAGGAGGGTCATCCGGGGCTGGCGGCTGAGCAGGCCTCCCCCGCCGGGCACGCCGACCTTCCCCGGGCGCATGAGCCAGATCAACAACGCCGTGCCGACGACGATCCCGGCACCCACGGCGACGGCCGTGATGACCTCCGAGCGCGGCCGCGACGGGACGAACTGCTGACGGGTTCGGGAAGGGCTCATGGCTGCGTCACCGTTTCATCACCCGCCCGATCACGATCGCGATCTCGTAGAAGAGGTACATGGGGACAGCCATGAAGAATAGGGAGAACGGGTCGGAGCTCGGTGTGATCACGGCCGAGAAGGTCACGATCCCGACGATCATCCAGCGCCGGATGCTTCGGAGCTGGCGGGTGTTCACGGCCCTGACCAGCAACAAGAAGACGAGGAGCACCGGGAACTCGAACGCGACACCGAACGCGGCGATCATCAGCGTCACCAGCGTCAGGTACTTGTCGGCAGTTACGAACGGCTGGATTCCAGATCCGCCTGCGCCGAGCAGGAACTCCAGCGCTTTTTCGACCGTGAACCAGGCGACCACGGCGCCGAGCGCGAACAGCACTGCGATCGCGATCAGGAAGCCGATGCCGTAACGCCGCTCGTTCTTGTGCAGCCCCGGCGTGACGAACCGCCAGATCTGCCAGAACACGAATGGCACCGACAGTGCGATGCCGCCGTAGGTGGAGACCTTGACCCTCACCAGGAGCGGCTCGAGCGGACCGGTAGCGATGAGCTTGCAGCCGGTCGTCGCGGTCGCGCCGCACCCCTTCCCGCGCTCGCCTTTGGTGACGTGCTCGTACGGCCCCGAGAGGAAATGCAGCAGCCGGTCGTAGAAGACGAAGACGACGACGCTGAGCACAACGAGGCAAACCGCGCTCAGGATCACCCGGCGACGAAGCTCGGTGAGATGCTCGACGAGGGTCATCCGCCCTTCGTCGCTTTGTCGTTTGCTCATCGGTTCAGCCCCCGCAGCGCCGATTCAGCTGAACGATCGAGGTCCGGCGAAGCCGTCGTCGGCAACATCGTCGGTGGGGTCGTCGGTCGGGCTCTCGCCGGCGTTCTCGGGCGTGGTTTCCGTCGACCAGGACCCGGTTGCCGGCGCGGCGTGGTCGGACTCTTCGCTCGACGCGTATCCCTGGTCGGCCCCGGCGTCGGCACCCGGCGACATGAATTCGGGACGCAGCACCTGTTCCAGCTCGCCGCGCACCGTGTCCTGCATGCGCCGCAGCTCGCGCATGGCGGCGCCGACCTGGCGGGCGATCTCGGGCAGGCGCTGCGGCCCGAAGACGATCAGCGCGACCACGAGAATGAGGATGATCTTTTCGGGTCCGAGGCTCATGGCGAAGAGGTGCCGACGAGCCGATCCTACCGTCGCATGCGCGGACGGAGCCCGCGGTCAGTCGCCGTGAAGCCGTCGATGCGTCAGTGCGGTTTCGTCGCGCAGACGGTTCAAGGCCGTGGTCAACGCCACGCGGTGCTCGCGACCGAACCGGTCGATGATCGCGACTGTCGGCGCAATTTCCCGACGAAGGCGGCTCGCGAGGACGGTGAGCCCGATCAGACCGGCGACGCAGATGGCCAGGGGTAACAGCCAGAGCACGCAGTGACCCTACCGGTTGAGCGTGCGACGCACTTGCACGGCCAGCTGGTCGAACCAGGCGTTGCCGGCCAACAGCAGATGGAAGTCGAGGAGGTCGTCGGGCGTGAGCGGCGGCCCGATGCGCGACTCGGTCAGCTCGGCCGGCAGCCGCCAGACCTGCATCCGAACGCCGCTCGAGACCAACAGGTCGACGATGCGCCGACTGGCTTCCTTGGCCACGGCCTGACGGCAGTCCGGGCAGCGGAAGCAGTAGGAGCCGCGCTCGTCGTCCGCACATACGCGCACCGTGAGATCGTCCGCGGTCAGCTGCACGTCTCCGCAGGTCGGGCAGTTGGCCCGGATCGTTGTCACCGCGTCACCCA
>JAUZEM010000426.1 GCA_030839005.1 Actinomycetota bacterium
TGGGTCGAGCAGTACATCGAGCGCGAAACCGGCGGTTCTACTTGAGGGACGTGATGAAGTCGATCGGCGGGCTCTGGCTTGCGCAGGCCGCACCGTTGAGCGGTTCGGACGGGTCTTTGAGGAAGGCGCGGCGGACGGCGTTGAGGCACGGGGGCACACCGTCGGCGAGCAATCCGGAACCTCCGGTGCCGTTCCCCAGCGTTGGGAACATCAGCAGCGTCGAGTTCGACAGACCACTTTGGAGATGCGCCGTTCCCTCTGGTGTTGCGACGAACGCGAGACCTCCCTGCACGATCAGGGTCGGCACTGCACTCACGAAGTCCGCGAAGAGCGCGTCGGGTGCCTGCGGTACCGGCCAAGCGGCGCACTCCCATTGCAGGGTGCCGTCGTCGATGCCGGCCAACTCGGGACGCGTCTGGTTCGAGAGGTCGCGCCCCGCAGAGCGTGTGTAGTTGTCGTAGCTGCACGATGTCGATAGTGCCGTCGCGACGGGATAGTGCGGGAGCACCCACGGGAAGTTGTACGCCGCGACGAGCCCGGCCACGAGATCGCGGGGCGGCGTCGTGATTCCCGCCGCCAAGAGGCCGACCGCCGCCCGATCGGTGAGCGCGTTCGCAATAGCTCCGATCGAGTGCTCGGCATCGAGCCGCACGCGGACCTTGCGCCCGACCGCCGTGACGTCAACCGAGACGGGGTTGCGATCGTACGCCCGGTCGTTGTCGCGAACTTTCGCGGCGAGATCGGGATAGGCCGTCGCACATTTCGCCTCGGCGTGGCACAGCGCGACGTAGTGATCGAACGCGCGCGCGAGCTCGGCGACCGGATCGGCGTATCCCCCGAAACCGGAGGCGATGGGGTTTTCCAGGGTGAGCGAACGCACCGAACCGGGCGCGACGCGCGCGACTTCGAACGCGGCCTCGATGTCGTTGCGTTCCGCGACGAGATTGACGACATCGAGATGCAATGCCCGTATCAGGTCGACGACGTCGTCCCCGGCATCGACGTACGTGTAGCGGGCGAGGTCCACCCCCGACCTCGTGAGCCGTGCGTAGCACGCCTTCAGCGCAAGCGTGCCCCGTTTGGCGGTCGCGGTGCTGTGGAACGGTCCGCCGAGCAGAGCCGCAGCGACCGGGTCGAACTCCGGGCACGCCATCGCGGCATTCGGTGCCTCGGACGCCCGCGTGCCGAACAGCACGAGCTCGGCATGATCGCGCGCGGGTGACTTGACGGGATCCTCGAGCACACCGAACGCGCCGATGTCGATGGTCGGGTCGGGCGCGTGTGCGCCCGGCCCGCGCGCCGGCACGCGCCAGACGGGGAGCCGGAGCCAGCGGCCGGTCGGATGTGTGCGGTCCTCCGGAACGGCGAGCTCGCCGCAGAGGCTCTGCGCCACCTCCTTCGTGAGGTCGGCCGAACACGGCTTGGGCTCATAGCGCGGCGTGTAGCCGCTCGCGGCCGGCGTGCTCGACCCACTTCCGGAGCCGTGGTGCAGCACGAGCGCGATTGCAACGCCCACCGCGACGACCGCAAGCGCGGCGAGGAGCACCGGCCGTACGTGCCGGTGCCGCGCAACCGTAGGCGCAACCGGCGCGGCAACCGGCGTACGGATCACCGCAGCCGCCGGCACCGGTACCCCGAGCCCCTTCAGCGTCAGCGCGCCCATCGAACGGAACTGGTGGCCGCCCCGCGAGCCGACGAGCGAACGCACCACCTCGCTGACCAACGTCTGACCCGCCTCCGCGGCCGCGCACAAACGAGCCGCCTCGACCACTGGTGTCCCGAACCAGTCATCGTTCTCGGACGCAGCCTCGCCCGCCGCGATCCCGGCACGCAGCCGGCTGGGATCGTCCAAGTCGAGCGCCTCGACGCGATCGTGCATCCGAGAGGCCGCCGTCACCGAATCCGCCGCGCTGGCCCGATACACCACCATCAGGCCGTCACCCGTGTTCTTCACTACTTCGCCACCCGTCTGAGCAACGACCTCGGCAAGTGCCCCGAAGAACCGGCCCCGGAACTCATCAGCCACCTCATCGCCGACGCGGGTCAGGCGCTCGGTCGAGCCAACGAGATCGCAAAACAACACCGTGACAGTCGCGGTACGACGCCCACCCTCACCCGCGCGCTCGGCCATCGGCCCAAATCATGCCGCGCCGGCCGCCGACGCGGACAGATCCAGATCGTCCTCGGCCACACGCACAGATCTGCACGCCGGAACACGTTGCGGCATCGGTGTCTCCCATGTCGCACGACATGACCCTGTCACCCATTTCCTCGAGAAAAACTCCTTGTTTTGTAGGGTGGTTTCGCGTCTCATCGAACACATGTTCGTAGCGCTCGAAGAGCTCGCCGAGGAGCACCGGCCGTACGTGCCGGTGCCGCGCAACCGTAGGCGCAACCGGCGCGGCAACCGGCGTACGGATCACCGCCGCCGCCGGCACCGGTACCCCGAGCCCCTTCAGCGTCAGCGCGCCCATCGAACGGAACTGGTGGCCGCCCCGCGAGCCGACGAGCGAACGCACCACCTCGCTGACCAACGTCTGACCCG
>JAUZEM010000435.1 GCA_030839005.1 Actinomycetota bacterium
CACGCCACGACATCGTTGACGAGATCGTAGGCGAGCAGGCTGCCGTGGTTCCCGCTGCACGTGCTGGGTCCGCACTCGCTGACGTAGAGCAGTCCTCGGCTGGGCGCGACCACGAGGCCGCGCTTGCCCGCTTCCGGTATGGGGAACTGTTTGACGAGCGCATGGTTGTTGCCGATGTCGTAGACGTAGACGCGGCCGTCGACCACCACGTACAGCCAGTGCGCCGGGCCCGTCGGGTTGGGAGTGACGCTGATCGGCTGTGCGGCCCCGGTGGCCCGGTAACTCTGGACCTGGAAGGTGTGGCCGGCGCCGGTGTCCTCGTTGCGCAGGCGCACACCCACCATGCCCGCAACCTGTTGAGCGGCGTTGCCATCGGTGGTGTTGAGCAGCCAATTCGAGGGCTCTGTCGTGCCGGCCCGCCAGACGCGACCGCGAATGGTCGTCGGGTTCACTCCCTCGAACTCGATGCGCTGCCAGATCACTGCGCCGTCGCCGGCCGCCAGACCCGTGTCGAGGTCGCTTCCGATCGACGTGCCGTCGCTGCGCTGGGCGCGCAGGAAGATGTGCGCTCTGCTCGCGCCTTGCACCGCTCCGACCCGGTAGTAGGTCGGTTTGTACGCGGGCGCGTAGCGACCGATCACGTAGCTATTGCAGTTGCCGGACCCGCAACGCGGCAGGACCACCTTCTCCACGACGTCCACGTCCCGGATGTTGAAGCGCGACAAGTAGGCCCGTTCCTCGGCATTGGCGCCCACGCTCACACTGCCGGCCCCCGGTGAAACCGACCACGACCATGGCGAGCCAACCACCGTCCACCAACCCCCCGTACCCGCGCTGCCCCAGCCGCTCGTCACCGTGCGCTGGAAACCATCCGCGGCCGCAATCACGCTCGAGATAGCCGCGGTGGCGCTCCTCGTGCTGCCCTCCGCCGGGGAAGACGCAGAAGGCCAACCGAACGAGAGCAAACCCGCGACCGTGATCGCAACCACGCCGACGCCGCTCCTCGAACGAGCACCACCGCCGTCCTGCGGGCCAGCCAGGCCTGATTCAGAACGCGGACACAGACTCTGTGTCGCCATCAGCCCGCGCCCTTCCCCATCGGCCGATGACGCTAACGACCCACCCAGGTCCGGGCGCTCGAATACTGACGAGGAGTCGCTCGTTCTGGCGCCTTGGCACCTTAGAAAGTCAGTCGCGCCCTTCGTTCCGGTTCGTGACAAAAGCGCCGCGTCGGCCTCGGGTCAGGAACGCTCCCGTGCGTCGTGGGGTTCCGACTCTCGATGCAGCTACCGCGTCATCGTGAACGCGCGAGCTCAGCCACAGCGCGCTTCGGCTTCGGGAACGGACGCGCAGAACAACGAGTCGCCGGCGTCGTCGACGTGGGGCGACGACATGCCGAAGGTGTCGCTGTCCGCGAGCACGGTGTAGATCTCCCACGAGCCGTCCGGCCCGTCGACCCACACCTTGTCCTGCTTGGCGAAGCAACAGGTGCCGTTCTCCTCGACGGTGGCGACCCCTTCGCCGGTAAGGCGGGCTTGGTGCGCCGCAACCTCGTCGGTCGAGAGAACTTCAACACCCAGGTGGTTGAGGCGGCTACCGCTGCCGACATTCTCGAAGAGCACCAGCTTCAGCGGCGGGTCCGCGATTGCGAAGTTCGCATAGCCGGGCTTGCGCTTGTTGGGTTCGGTGGCGAAGAGCTTGGTGTAGAAGGCGACGGCCTGGTCGATGTCGGGCACGTTCAGGGCGAGCTGGAGGCGTGACACTGGGATACTCCTCGTCGGGTAGATTGACGGCTGTCGATGTATCGATACTCGCGAATGTATCGAAGCTTGTCAATATGTGGAGGACGATTTCGTGGCGACCAAACGAATCTCGGCCGTTCTGCTCGATGGCGGAGTTTGCTGCGCGCCCCTTTCGGCCGCGCCGCTAGCCGTTGCCGATGCGGCCGAGCTCGCGAGGGTTTTTGCCGCGCTGGCGGACCCCGTTCGTCTGCGGCTTCTGAGCCTCGTCGCCGCGGGCGGCGAGGTTTGCTCGTGTGATCTCGAGGTGCCGTTGGGCAAGTCGCAGCCGACGATCAGCCACCACACCAAAGCGCTCGCGGACGCCGGTCTTCTCGTCGGGGAGAAGCGAGGTCGCTGGATGATGTGGCAGGTCGTGCCCGAGCGCCTCGCCGCGCTGCGCGCCGCCCTCTCGTAGGGCCGACACCTCCAGTTCCGTCGGCGTTCAGCCGGCGTACGTTTGCACCTCCGGTCCATATCAATGATTATCTATGTCGATGTCTACTGATGTGGATGTGGTCGTGGCTCCGCTCGCCAAGCTCAAGGCGCTGTCCGATCCCCTTCGCTGGTCGATCGTCGTGGCGCTCGCCGAGGAGGAGCTCTGCGTCTGTCACCTCACCGAGGACCTCGGCGCGCGCCAGCCGCTGATCTCGCACCACCTCCGGGTGCTGCGCGATGCAGGGATCGTCGAGTCCGAGAAGTGGCGCTACTGGACTTACTACCGGCTGCGACCCGGCGCCCTCTCCGCGCTCGGCGAATTCCTCGGAACGCTGGCGGCGGGCGGCCGGACCGCGGGAACGCAACGTCGGCCCTGTCGCTGATGCGCCCCGACCTCACCCGCCGTGCCGTGGCGGAGTTCGTCGGCACCGCGTTCCTCGTCGCGGTCGTGATCGGCTCGGGCATTGCGGCGCAACGTCTCTCGCCGGGCGACGTCGGACTCCAGCTGTTCGAAAACGCGGCCGCGACCGCGGCGGGATTGATCGCGATCATTCTTGCGATCGGTCCGGTGTCCGGCGCGCACCTCAACCCACTCGTGAGCCTGGCCGACGCCGCCTTCGGTGGACTCGACCGGCGCGAGCTCGTCGCGTACGTTCCCGCGCAGATCGCGGGCGGCATGGGCGGCGCGATCGTCGCCAATCTCATGTTCTCGTTGCCCGCAGTCGAGTGGTCGACGAAAACTCGATCCGGCGGAGGACTGTGGTTGGCCGAGGCCGTCGCGACCGGCGGTCTGCTGCTGGTGGTGTTCGGCGTCGCCCGTTCGGGCCGTTCGTCGGTGGCGCCGTTCGCGGTCGGCGCGTACATCGGAGCGGCGTACTGGTTCACCGCGTCGACCAGCTTCGCCAACCCCGCGGTCACGATCGCCCGCGCTTTTTCCAACACCTTCGCGGGCATCGAACCAAGCTCGGTGCCCGCCTTCGTCGCCTTCCAGGTCGTCGGTGCGGCCGTGGCGGTCGTGCTCGTTCGTTATCTCTATCCCGACGTGCGCGCCGTCGCCGGCGACATCATCGTCCCTCCTATCGAAGCGGTTGCCTCGACCGTGCCCGAGATCCTCTACGTCTGTATCCACAACGCGGGCCGTTCCGTTGCCGCCGCGGTCTTGACCGACCACTACGCACGAGGTCGTGTCCACGTTCGCTCTGCGGGCTCGCAGCCCGGAAGTGGAGTGAACGTGGCAGTGGCGCAAGTCCTGCGCGAGCGCGGACTCGACCCCGACAAGGAGTTCCCGAAGCCCCTCACCGCTGAAGCCGCCCGCGCCGCCGACGTCATCATCACGATGGGTTGTGGCGACGCCTGCCCCTTCTATCCCGGCACGCGCTACCTCGATTGGGAGCTCACCGACCCCGCCGGCAAGACGGTCGAAGAGGTTCGGCCGATCATCGAGCACATCGACGAACGAGTGCGCCAACTCCTGGCCGAGCTCCTCGGCGAACCAGTCGCGTAGCCATTGCGTCAGCTATGCCCGCGTTGCTCGAGCGAGATGGTTGGCAAGCCTTCCCGGATGCCCGCTGATCTCGTGAGCGCCTCGTCGATGATGCGGAGGAGTTCTTGTACCTCGTAAGGCTTGGTGAGATATGCCAGGGCGCCGGCGCTGAGGAGTCGCTGTTGTTGGCCGAGCGTGGCGTCGGCGCTGACAACCACGACGGGGATGGAAGCCGTTGCGCAATTGGAGCGGAGCTCTTGCAGGACTTGGTCGCCGGGAATGTCGGGGAGGTGAAGGTCGAGGAGGATCAGCGCGGGTTGATGCTCGGTTGCGAGCTCGAGGCCGAGCCGGCCTTGCATTGCGGGAATGATGTCGACGTCGTTTCGGTGCGCGACGACGCGTTGGACCAGTTTGAGGTTGGCGAGGTTGTCTTCGATGTACAGGAGGGTCTGGCGCCGCTCATCGGTCGACGAAACGGCTTGCGGTTGCGTGTGGTCGCCTCGGAGGCGTTCGTAGCGTTCGACGGGTCCTTCGACGAGCGGGAGCTCGACCCAGAACGTGCTGCCTTCGCCGGGGACGGATTCGAGGTCGACTGTGCCACCCATCGCCTCGGCGAGCCGTCGGGAGAGCGCGAGGCCGATGCCGGTGCCTTCGATGTCGGTGCGTTCGGCGCCGAGGCGTTCGAACGGCACGAACACTTTGCCCAGCTGTTCGCCGCGGATGCCGGGACCGGTATCGGCGACCCGTATACGGAGGTGGGTGGGGTCGGGACGTGCGCAGGAGATGGTGACGCTGCCGTGCAGCCGGTTGTATTTGACGGCGTTGGACAGGAGGTTGAGGAGGATCTGCTTGAGGCGTTGCCGGTCGGCGAAAACGTGAATGTTCTCGCAGACGTGGTGGTCCGCGTGGACTTGGATGGAACGCTGATCGGCCAGGGGCCGGATCAGGTCGACGGTCTCGCCGACCACGTCACTGACGAGAACCGATTCCGATGAGAGCGCGAGATCGCCGGTCTCGATGCGGGAGATGTCGAGAACCTCGTTGATCAGCCCGAGGAGATGCTTGCCGCCGCGCAGGATCTGGTCGACGGCCTCTTGTTGGTTCGGGTCGAGGTCGTCGAGGTCGAGGACCTGCGCGAAGCCAAGCACCGCGTTGAGAGGTGTACGGAGCTCGTGGCTCATCCGCGACAAGAAGGAGCTCTTGGAGCGGTTCGCAACATCGGCCGCCTCGCGTGCGGTTTCGAGGTCGGCAAGCGTTCCCCGAAGCTCCGCGGTTCGTTGCTCGACGAGCACCATGGCGTACCGCCGCCGTCGGGTGAGCATGGCCACGACTGCCGAAGCGATGAGCGCGGCGACGAGGCGTCCCGCCAGAATGATCCAGGCCACGGCCGGCTGTCATTGCCGTCGTGTTTCAGCTTCATCTAGAGCGGGACTAGCAGTGGGACATACCGGAATCGAAAGGACGGTCGTTTGATGGCACGCACCCACGTCGTCATCGCCGACGAAGTGGTCGACGCCATGCATCGGCTCGTCGGAGCACGCGGGCGTAGCCGCTTTCTCGACGAGGCCGCACGAGAGAAACTCGCTCGGCTCGAGCTCGAAGCCGCGGTCGAAGAAACCGCCAACACTGTGAGCAGCGCCCGACACCCCGAATGGCGCAGCCGTCGCTCGACCGCGGCCTGGGTGCGAACGACGCGACGGACGGAAGCATCCTGAGTCGGTACCTGCTCGACACCACCGTGCTGATGCGCACCTGCGTGGCGACCGCGCTGTTACCGACTCTCTTCTCCAACGTCTCCGCGAAGGCCACTCACTGGGCACGACGTGCGTCAACATCGCGGAGATCGAGCGCGGGCTTCGGCCGGCGGAACGCAAGAAAGCCCACGTGCTGCTCGACCGACTGGCGTTCTTCGACGCGCGAGGCGGCGACGCGCGCCGGCCGCTATCAAGCCGACAGGGCGCGGCGCGGACGAACAATCCATACCCCGGACGCGCTCATTGCAGGTACCGCGCGCGCTCATGGCGCAGTCCTTGTGACCGACAACCTGGACGACTTCCCGATGCGCGACGTCCGCGTCGAATCACTCGCAGCCGATTGAAGTCGCGGGGCCGAACGCTGCGGCTCCTGATCTCGCGGCCTGCCCTACGGCTACCTCGAGCTGCTCGAGGCTCTTCGCGACCCGAGCCATCCCCGTCATGAAGAAGCTCGCCGATTGGGTGCCGCCGGGATTCGATCCGCCGCAGTTCGATGCTCGCGAGATAAATCTCGTACTGAAGCAACGCTGACGGGGCAGACCCGCAACCGGGCCTGCGAACTGGTTGACTCGCGCGCATGGCCGTCACCCTCTACGGAGTCTGCTCCGTCACATTCATGATGGTGATGTACGCGCTTGAGGGACGCGGTCGTCGCTTCGTGCTGGGCTTCGCGTGCGGATGCGTCTTGTCCAGCGTCTACGGCTTCCTCTCCGGAGCATGGCCGTTCGGCATCGTGGAACTCATTTGGTCCGGGGTCGCTCTACGGCGCTACCGCGAACCCGCGTAACGCTGGAGTCGCGATCCGTCCGCCCGGAGTTGTGCAGCGCCGTCGCAAGGGTGCGCGTCGGATTCGTCGAAGGGTTCGCCAGTGACGTCCTGTTCCTCCGTGAACGGCACGACGTCGCGTTCATCTCCCAGTTCCATGCCAAATACCATGCCAAGGCTCTGGGAGGCTACGAGCGGTCAGAGACAGGAAAACCGGATTCTGCCTCTGACCTGCTCGTTCGATGCGGAGGGAGTGGGATTTGAACCCACGGTGACTTGCGCCACAATGGTTTTCGAGACCATCCGATTCGGCCGCTCTCGCATCCCTCCGGGGCGAGATAGTACGGGATCAGGATGTGCGCCTCGATCGAAAGAACGCGGTGAGCAGGTCGCCACACTCCTGGGCCCGCACTCCGGCGACGACGTCGATCTCGTGATTGAGCCGGGGATCGGCCGCGAAGTTGTACAGACTTCCGGCGGCTCCCGCCTTCGGATCGGCGGCGCCGAAGACCAGACGCCCGATGCGCGCCGACCATGCCGCGCCCGCGCACATCGGGCACGGTTCGAGCGTCACGACCAGTGCGTGGTCGGTCAGGCGCCAACTCGCCGAGGCGCGCGCTGCGGCCTGCAACGCGAGCAGCTCGGCGTGGGCGGTGGGGTCGCGATCGCGTTCGCGGCGGTTGTGGGCGCGCGCGACGATCTCGCCGGTCGAAAGGCGCACGACGACCGCGCCGACGGGCACGTCGTCGTGCTCGGGCGCCCGAGCCGCCTCACGCAGCGCATGCTCCATCCAGCCGTGTTCGTCCCAGCCATGTTCGTCGTTGGCACCGATCGAGGCGGATCCCATCCGCGACGCAATCTAGGTGCCGTTGAACGAGCTCAGTCCTCGGCGAGCATCGTGTAGATCTCCTTGCGCGCTCGCTTCAGGATCTCGAGCATGCGCTCCACCTGTTCCTGATTGCCCGAGGCGCTCACCTGCTTCGAGGCGACGAGGAGTTGACGCACTGCGTTGCGGAACTCGCCGACGCCCGTGTCGTTGCGCCCGGCGATCTCCCACGGCGTGCCGCCGGCCTCCTCGATTCGCCGCGTTGCTTCCTCGCGGCCCTGCTCGGTGATCTCGTACACGCGCTTGCCGTCGTGTTCGCCGGAGCGTGCGAGGCCTTCGTCCTCGAGCAGTTGCAAGGTCGGATAGACGGAGCCCGGACTCGGACGCCACGCGCCCGAAGTCTTCTCCTCCAGGCGCTGGATCACGTCATAGCCGTGGCCGGATTCCTCGGCGAGGATCGCGAGGAGTGCGGTGCGGATGTCGCCCCGGCGCATACGGCCGCCTCGGCGGCGGCCCTCCCACCCCTCGACCTGGTGGCGCCGGCCACGTTGGGCTCGGCCCTGATCACGAAAGTCTCTCATTGCTCTGGTTCTCCTTCAGTGGCGACGGACGCCGGCTGGCGCCGCTCGTCGACCTATCTCGAATAGTTACGATATATCGTAACAGATCGACGAGGAGGAAGAAAATGGTAGGGAGACGGCCGCTCGGGTCGTCAGGAAATAGTCACGAACACGTGCGATACCTGTCACGCGATCGCCATCCGGCGTGGAAGAGGGCTTCGTAGGATTGCTCTCGTGGTTCGGGTGCGTTCTCGACGGGGCAGGGTCGCGGTCGCGAAACGCGCGCGCGTCAGCCTCGTCGGCGTTCTCGGGCCAGTTCTCGGCGCAGTTCTCGGCGCAATGTTGCTCCTCGGAGCGCTGAACCCCACCGCCGCCGCGGGCGCATCTTCGGCCCAGGACCAGCGGCGCGCGCCCGCGTCGTACGTGGTGCAGCGCGAGGCCACCGTCACTGCCAACGCGTCGAGCCCCGCCCGATCGCATCGTCTTGCGCTTCCCGGCGTATTTCTCGTCGTTGCGTGCTTCGCGGCGATCGCCGCGCGGCGCGTCGCATCACGCGGACGTCGTGCGGCTCGGCGTCGCGTCGAGCAGTTCCACATCCGGCTTCGCGGTCCACCGCTCCTCATCGTCGTCGCTCGCTGAGCTGACCGCGCCGGCGTCTGCCGGCCGATGTGGAGGTATTCAACGTGGAGCTTCTCGATGCTCCTTTCGAGCGCACATTCGATGCGCGGTCCGAGATCGACGGCGTTGTCCTCGTTCGCTGGCCCGAGGATGCGGCGCGTGCGATCGAGTTGGCGCACGTCGGCGCCCCCCGTTTGTTCCTCGTGGCGACGGGCGAGGAACCGCCGGAGACGTCCGACGAGCTGTGCGCGTGGGTGCGCGTTCCCGCGCACGAACGCGACGTGCAGGCCCGCATCGTCGAGTTGCGGAGCCGGGCCAGCGTCGCCCGGCCCATCCTCGGGGATCACGGTGTGTTGTGGCGTGGGACACGGTGGGTCGCGCTCTCGCCCATCGAAACGCGGCTGACGGCCGCGTTCGTGGCCCGGCCGGGTCGGGTCCTCTCGCGCGCTCGGCTCGAGAAGACCGGGTGGCCCGACGGCAGTCCGAACGAGCGCTCGGTCGACGCGCGCATCAAAGGGCTTCGGCGCCGCATCGCGCCGATCGGCATGCGGATCCACACCGTTCGGGGCCAGGGCTACATCGCCGAGATCCAGCCCGTGCCGTCAACCTGAGCGCACGAGTCGAGTCCGACCGACGCACTCGGCCGGATGGGGGCTCAGAGCGCGTCCGGGCCGGTCTCTCCGGTTCTGATCCGAACGACACGCGACAGCTCGGAGATCCAGATCTTTCCGTCGCCGATCTTTCCGGTGCGGGCAGCGTCCGCGATGACGTCGGCGACCTTGTCGGCGTCCGACGCTTCGCAGACGACCTGAATCATCGTCTTGGGCAGGAAGTCGACGTTGTACTCCGAGCCGCGGTACACCTCAGTGTGTCCGCGCTGACGCCCGAAGCCCTGCACCTCTGACACCGTGACTCCGTTGGCGTCGATGCCCTTGAGGGCGGTCGTGACGTCCTCGAGTCGGTGCGGCTTGATGATGGCCGTGACGAGATGCATGCGGTTCTCCTCAGTCGCCTACGCCGACAGACGGGGCGTCGTTCGATGGAAGCTTGACCGAGCTCGATGCGGAGCCCGACGGAATCGCGGAGTGGCCCATGTATGCGAACTCGGGATGAAACGCGGGCGCACCGTGCTCGTGAATGTCGATGCCGGCGATCTCGACCTCCTCCGAGATCCTGAGGACACCCAACGACTTCACGGCGAACATCACGATGAGCGCGATCGCGAGGGTCGCGACCGTGACGACCGCGCTGCCGAGGATCTGGACGCCGAGCTGCTTGGCTCCGCCTCCGTAGAACAGGCCGTCGACGGTGATCGACGTGTCGGCTCCGGTTGCGCCGGGCAGTCCGTACTGGCCGGTTGCGAAGAGCCCCAGGCTGATCGTCCCGAAGATCCCGCACGCTCCGTGCACCGCGACCGCGCCGATGGGGTCGTCGACCCGTAGCCACTCGACGAAATCAACCGCGAGCACCATGACAACCGAGGCGATTGCACCGATACAGATCGCACCGAAGGGCGAAACCCAATAACACGGACACGTGATCGCGACGAGCCCGGCCAAGAAGCCGTTGATACTGATGCCGGTGTCCCACTTGTGCGAGCGCGGATACACGAAAAGCATGGCGCCGAGGCCGCCTGCACACGCGGCGAGCGTGGTGTTGGCCGCCACGCGCCCTATGCCGCCGAAGTCCATCGCCGACAGGGTGCTCCCCGGGTTGAACCCGTACCAGCCGAACCACAAGATGACACCACCGAGCGACGCGAGGACCATGTCGTGACCCGGTGGCATGCCACCACCGTCGCGCTTGAACTTGCGCCCGATGCGCGGCCCCAGCGCGATCGCACCCGCGAGCGCGATCATTCCTCCGATCGTGTGCACGACCGTCGAGCCGGCGAAGTCTCGGAACGGTGTGTCCATCGTCGCGAGCCATCCGTCGGGTCCCCAGACCCAGTGGCCGATGATCGGGTAGATGAAGCCGCTGACAGCCGTGCTGTAGAGAAGGTCGCCGCCGAACGCGGTTCGGCCGACCATTGCACCTGACGTGATCGTGCTGCACGTGTCGGCGAACGCGAACTGGAACAAGAAGAACGCCAAGAACGCGACCCCCGTCGAGCCGTAGGTCGCCGGTGCGTTGTTCAAGAAGAAGAACGTGTGCCCGATCCAGCCGTTGCCGGAGCCGAACATGAACGCGAAGCCGAACGCCCAGAAGAGCAGGCCGCACAGGCACGTGTCGGCGATGCACTCGAGCATGATGTTCGACACTTCACGAGTTCTTCCGAAGCCGGCTTCCAACATCATGAAGCCGGCTTGCATGAAGAACACCAGGAATGCGGCCAACAGCACCCAAACGGTGTTGAGCGGGTTGACGACGTCGTCCGCTTTCAACGCCGGCGTCGTCTGGCCGAGCATTGTCGCCCCGGCCTTGGTGCTGAAGTACCAGGTGATCGCCCACAGGCCGAGCATCATCACGCCCAGCCCGAGCATCTTGCCGCCTAAGTACGCCCCGAAAAATCTCCGGGAATCTTTGTCCCTGACCCGCATTCGCAAGGTTGTGATCATGTAGGCACCGTAGGAATGGTTGGTTGCCGCGACGTTCGGCGGGCGTTACACGCGATCGTCGCAATTCCGCAAGAGATTGCTCAGAGAGCGACGGGAAGGGGCGCGCAATGTCGCGTCTCCGTGCGCGATGTATGACGTGAATATGTCCAGGGCCGCGAGCGTCGGGTTACGCTCGATTCGTGGACTTGGTCATCCGCGGCGCGACCGTCTACGACGGCAGCGGCGGCCCGGCCCGCGTGTGCGACGTCGGAGTCTCCGCGCAGAGGATCGCGGCTGTCGGCGATCTCGTCGGCGAGCGGGCGGCGCTCTCTGTCGATGCTGCCGGCCTCGCGCTCGCGCCCGGGTTCATCGACGTGCACAGCCACGACGACTTCGCCGTCTTCCTGACGCCGGAGATGGACTTCAAGGTCGGGCAAGGTGTCACGACGGACGTCGTCGGGAACTGCGGGCTCGGTGCCGCGCCGTTCGGATCTGCCCGTGCATACCTGGCGTTCTTCGGCGCGGATCGGCGGGAAGAGTCGCTCCCCGTTTGGGACGACTATGTGGGATATCTCGACGCGGTCGACGCCGATCCCCCGAGCCTCAATGTCGCGGTTCTGGTCGGACATGGCACGTCCCGGCTCGACGCCATGGGTAACGACCGGCGGGGACCCACCGACGGCGAGCTGGCGCGCATGGCGGACACGTTGGCCACGGGTCTGGACGCGGGATGCGTCGGGTTCTCGACGGGGCTCATCTACGAACCCGGGAGATATGCGAACACGGAGGAGCTCATCGCGCTCGCCCGCGTCATGGC
Organism: Actinomycetota bacterium; assembly: GCA_030839005.1. GTDB lineage: Bacteria > Actinomycetota > Acidimicrobiia > IMCC26256 > PALSA-610 > PALSA-610. The sequence goes on from JAUZEM010000435.1 coordinate 11,577, forward strand.
CGGGACGGGCGGCCTGTACGCCACCCACATGCGCGACGAAGGCATCGGACTTCTCGACGCCGTCGCCGAGGCGATCTCCATCGGCGAGCAGGGCGGCGTTCCAGTTCAGATCTCACACCACAAGGCAAGCAGCCGCGCGGCCTGGGGACTCGTCGGCGAATCTCTCGCGCTGATCGAGGCAGCCCGCGCGCGCGGCACCGACGTGACCGCCGATCAATACCCCTACACGGCCGGCAGCACGAGCCTGTTCGCCGTGGTCCAGAATGCCGAGGAAGGAACATCAGGTGTGGGTGACACCGACTGGAACGCGATCGTCATCGCGTCGGCGCCGGGCCACCCGGAATGGGAAGGCCACTCGATTGCGGATCTCGCCGCGCGCCTCGAGCGAACGCCCCAAGACGCAGCCAGGATGGTGGTGGACGTCGAAGGGTACGGGGCGGTCGTGATCATCCACTCGATGGACGAAGCCGACGTGCGCACCGTCATGGCGCACCCGACGACCATGATCGGATCGGACGGGATCCCGACACTCGCGGGCAAGCCTCACCCCCGGCTGTACGGGACCTTCGCGAAGGTCCTGGGTTACTACACGAGGGATGAGCACGTGCTCTCGCTCGATCAGGCGGTACATCGCATGACCGGCATGCCCGCGGCCAAGTTCGGCCTCGCTGACCGCGGCATCATCAAAGAAGGCGCGTGGGCCGACCTCGTGCTCTTCGACCCCACGGCCATCGACGACATCGCCACGTACGAATCTCCCCGCCGGCATCCCTCGGGAATTCGTCGGGTCTGGGTCAACGGGACTGCCGTAATGCACGAGGGGCACCACACCGGCGAACGACCCGGCCGAGCCCTGCGCCGGCGGGTGGGCTAGACCTGCCGGGCACGGTTCTCCGGGCGAGGAGGGTCGCGGCGCACAGCACGATGGCGACCTCGAGGAGCGTGGAGATCAGGTCGAGTGTCCCGATGGCCTCGGGGTGCCAAGGCTGAGGTCCGACCGGGAGACCGACGGTGCGCGTGACGGTCCAGAGGACAATGATTGCTGCGTTTCCGACCGCGCCGACCAAGAGGAGAGTTCGGTTCGGTCGATACGCGATCACGACCGCCCAGCCGGCTTGCGCGGTCGATGCGGCTAGGAAGAACGCCCCGTAGATGAACGCTTCTTCAAAGTGTTCGGCGGTTACTGCGGAATGGATCGCGGCGGCGGCGGCCGACAGCAGTGCGAGCGGGAGCACAGGAACTGTCGCAGCCGGGAACCACCGCGTGCGGTTCGCGCGCCGCGGTCGCAGCTCGCGGTTCCAGTGTTCTTTGGCCTTGATGACGACGAACACGCCCACCGCGCCCGCGGCGACGATCAGCAGGTGCCACAGGGGATGCCCGCTGCTTCGGTCGCGCGCCGCGACCGCGATCGCGAACATCATCTAGATCTACAGACGGTGGTGAATCGCCGGGTCGGGGGACTCAGCGAACGTCCAAATTTGTTCCGGTCCGGTTGCGTCGATGAATGCGTCGACGTCCGTCGCGGCGAGCGGCTTGGCGAACAGGTACCCCTGGGCGAGGTGGCATCCGAGTCGGCGTAAGGCCACCGCTTGCTCGAGTTGTTCGACGCCCTCCGCGACGGTGCGGAGCCCGAGTGTGTGAGCAAAGTCGATGATGAGCTTTCCGAACGCCGACTCGGTCGGTCCGGCGGTGAGACCATCGACGAAGCTCTTGTCGATCTTCAGGATGCCGACGGGGAGGTGGCGGAGATAATTGAGCGAGGAGTAGCCGGTGCCGAAGTCGTCTATCGCGAGTTGGACCCCGAGCTCCTTGAGTTCCTCGAGGCGCCGGGCGGCGGTGTCGGCGTCTTTGATCATGACTTCTTCGGTGAGCTCCAGCACCAGACCGTCGGGCGCCAGGCCCCATCGGTCGAGCGCACCGCGCACCGTCTCGACCATGTCGGTTTGAAATACCTGGACCGGGGAGAGATTCACCGAGATTGTGAACGGCACGCTCGGGTGGCGATCGTGCCATTGACGGGCGCGTTGGCAGGCGGTGTCGAGGACCCAGCGGCCGATCGGGACGATCGCGCCGGTCTTGACGGCGACATCAATGAAATCGGCGGGGGCGAGCAGCCCGCGGGTTGGGTGCTGCCAGCGTACGAGTGCTTCGAGTCCCGCGAGCCGTCCCGTCTCGAGCGAGATGATGGGCTGGTAGAGGACCGCAAATTGCTCGAGGTCGCACGCGACCCGGATCTGGTGTTCGAGCTCGACGCGACTCACGACCGCCGAGTGCATCTCGACCGCGAAAAGTTTGTAGCGCGCCCGTCCGGAGTCTTTGACCGCGTACATCGCGACGTCGGCGTTGCGGAGCAGTTCGTCGACCGTGTCGTCGCTCCGGTTGAAGGCGACGCCGACGCTTGCGGTGACGGTCGTGTCGTGCCCTCCGATGTGGAATGGAACCGCGACTGCGTCGATGATCCGTTGCGCCACCCTCGTCGCGTCTTCTTGTGCGGTGATGTCTTCGAGCAAGATCGCAAACTCGTCGCCACCGAGTCGCGCGACCGTATCGGCGGGACGAACGCAGGCCCGCAGCCGTTCCGCGACCACGCGCAGCAGTTCGTCGCCGGCTCCGTGCCCAAGGCTGTCGTTGACGCCCTTGAATCCGTCGAGGTCGACGAACAGCACCGCGAGCGCAACGGGGTGCCGACCGGCGCGGGCGAGCGCATGCTCGACGCGATCTTGGAAGAGTGCCCGGTTCGGTAGTCGCGTCAGTGCATCGCGGAACGCTTGCTCCTCGTTCAGTCGCCAGGCCACCACGCTTGCGGCGCTGGCCGCGAGGACGAAGCCGCCGTGAATGAGTGCCCACTTGAACGGGTTGTTGATCGCATCCGAGTGGTCATAGACGGCGGTCGGATCAAGCGTCCCGAGTACGCCGTGGTGCAGGACAACGAAACCGATCGCGCACAGGAACGGCAGCCAGTCCTGATACAAGGTGAGGATGCCCACCATCACGAAGAAATGGAAGTGCATCTCGATCACGCCACCGCTGAGACCGACCAGCACCGCCGATGACGTCACCAACCCCACCGCCGTCATACCCGATACGAACCGGCGTCGGTGCGGGTCGGTGCTCGCCAAGACGGCGAAAACGGCAACGATGCCCGCCCCCTCGAGTGACTCCGCCAAACCGCGACCAACGATCAGCCCGAATAAGAGGACGCCGAGCACATGTGCGCGCAACAGCCACAACAGCGTCCGGTGCCGCACCCGCCAGACGTCCTCACTCAATGAACGGCCACGCGGCAACCACGCCAACACCCATCTCAACCACCGGCCGGGAGTGCCCCGCGACGACGCCTGTATTTGCGCGGACGTGGCCATCACGGCTCCCCGACGAAACCCTGCCGCCCGAAGCCTCACCCAATCCGGCATCCCTTTATCTTCGGCCCGCGGTCGACGACCATTGAGATGCACCACCGCAAGTGGTTGGCGTAAGTGACCGGACCCCGCGTCCGAGCTCAGCAGGGCTTCACCGGTGAACGATGACGGCCTCGTATCGAGTTGCGGTCGGCGGGAAGCCGGTGTCGAACTTCGCGTTCACGACGGCAAGCAGGTTGCCGTGTCTCGCCACGGTGGTCGGGACCTCGAACTGAGTGCTCGTGATCACCTTCTCCGTGACGCCTGAGGCGAGATCGCGACTGAGGCGAATTTCGGAGATCTGATTGTCGAGATTCTGCACGGCCCACAGCCGAGGGCCGTCGAGGAGGATGCCGTCGACGTTCGGCACACTCACGCCCGCGATGAGGGCGCTGGCGCCCGTCGCGGGATCCACGGTGTACAGGCTCGAGTTGGCGGTATGGGCGACGATCAGCGTGGTGTCGTCGTGCGTGGACGCGATCCCGTTGAGGTTGAAGTCCCCGGTGAGGGCGGCCGCGGGTCCGGACAGTGGCAGCGTGCGGAACGGCCCGGGCTCGCCGTGGGTGATCGGCACGAAGTAGAGCTGTGGCTGGGAGCTGTCGGTGAACCAGGCGCCCGCCTTGGTGAGGGTGACGTCGTTGATGATCGTGTTGGGGGATTCGGAGAACTGGTAGACGGCCACCGTCGCCCCGGTTGCGGTGTCATAGACGTAGCCCTGTCCGGTCGACAGACCGGCCACGTAGAGAAAGCCGCTCGTCGGGTCGACCTTCATGCCGGCCGCCATGCGGTTTTCGGGGGCGTGGATGAACAGCGCGGCGGTGCCGTGCTGGAAGTCGCCGCGGTAAATGTCTCCCGCGAAGAGATCGCCGGCGTAGAACGTCGAGCCACGACCGCTCGCGATCCCCTCGGCGGACGTGGCGCCGGGCAACGTTACGACGGGCGACTTGGATGAGGCGCCGACCGGTGCCGCGCTCATGACCAGCGCCACCGCGGCAAGCACCGTGAGCCGGCTGAACTGATTCCAATGAAGCGTGCGCAGCTGCCGCGTCACTCCGGCCTCCTACCCCCTGACGCGGCGTCAAAACCTGCGACCGTTTACTCGCGCGGCTCCAGAACGAGTTGGGTGAGGGGGACGTGTTGTTGGCCGGCGTGCATGTCGCGGTCGTCACGACCTCCTTGGACAGTTGGTCGTGGAAAGGAGATCTTCACGGCCCGAATCTCCGGTATGCGGCAGATGCGGATGTTGTCGGTATCGACGAGATAGAGGCGGGCGATCGCGTCGGTGTTCAGTGATGGATTGTCGGCGACGGCGCGATAGTCCTCGTCGTTCGCAAAGAAGATGTCGAGCGTCTGCCAGAACGGACCGGCATTCTTCGAGCGCACGAGCTCGGCGACGTGTCCGATCGTGATCGGCGTGCTCATCGCGTGCCGAGCTCTCTCCGCCCGATCTCCTTCAGCCCGATCTCGTTCAGCGTGGTGCGGAAGAGCTCGTCGGGTGCATCCACCGAGATGACGTGTTGCAGCAGGAACTCGTAGATCGGCCCGCGTTCGATCTCTGCGGGCGAGGCCATGAACGCGTAGGTCGGAAGGTGGTCCATGCGTGCAATGGGCATGTGGAGAAGGTACGGGTTGGCGAGTTTGACGATCTTGGTTGCCGTCGCTTGCGTGTCGGCGGTGACCAGGAGCACGGCTCCGACCTCGCGCGGCGGGGTGGTCGTGTCGGGATCGATGTCGCCGAGGACGGCGTTCCAGCCGTAGCAACGGATTTCGAGGTGGTAGTCGTCGCGTGTGAGGCCGAGCAGGTCGCCGATCTTGCCGTCGAGGAAGCCCTGCAGCGTCGCGGACCACTCGTCGATCGAGGACAGGACTTCGGGGTCGCGAATCCCGGCGATCGCCAGCGTCTGGTAGCCGGCCGAACCGGCACCCTCGAGTTTCACCGTGTACTGGTCATCGAAGAACGACGAGCCGGTGACCCGCACGATGCGCTCGTCAAACGCCGCGTAGACCGCTTCCGACACGTCGAGCGACCCGGACGGCTCGCGCATCACGAATGGATCGACGTTCTCGTACAACATGTGCGCGGCGACGGAGCGGGGAGTGCACGCGGCGCTCGAGTCGAGCGGCTCGACAGTGAATCCCGTCTCGTCGATGGCGACGAGCACGCCACCGCCGCGCGGGTTGGTCGTGCACTGGCCACCGCATTCAGCGATCTTCGCGGCGTGCCACGTCGGCCCGGATGGACAGCCGCGCAGAAGCGGGAGGGCCGCGATCAGTGCGGTGTCGGTCGCCCGACCCGCGATCACGACGTCGGCACCCTGCTGGAGCGCGGCGCCGATCGGTTCTGCGCCCATGAGGCCGACGACGTGGTCGCAGCGTTGGAGGACCTCGAGGCCGAGGGGTCCGGCCGGCGCGAGCGGCGAGATCTTCCCGGCGGCGAGCGCGGCACCGACGATGTCCTTCGTCTGCTCGCT
>JAUZEM010000450.1 GCA_030839005.1 Actinomycetota bacterium
ACACCGCCATCGGCGGACCACCCACCAGCCGAGTCACCAACCTCGCCGGGCACAACAGCTAGCGCGGGTTTTTCGTATCACTTGTCGGCGCATCCGTCGGCTAGAACTCCCGGGTGCATCTCGGGATCGTCCTGGCGGTCTTTCCGCTGATCTTCTTCGGCGAGCTGCCCGACAAGACGATGTTCGCCTCCCTGCTGCTGGCGTCGCGCGGCCGGCCGCTCGCGGTGTGGGTCGGCGGCGCGCTTGCGTTCGTCGTGCACGTCGTGATCGCGGTGAGCGTCGGGATCGGGCTGTTCCACCTGCTGCCGCACCGCGCGGTCGACGGCTTCGTCGCCGCGCTGTTCGCCCTGGGCGCAGTGCTCGCGTTTCGCGATACGGAGGAGGACGAGGAGAGATTCTCGGAAGCGGTGATCGACGAAACGATCCCCCGGGTGCGCCAGGTCGCGCTGACCGCGTTCGTCGTGATCTTCGTCGCGGAATGGGGCGATCTGACCCAGGTGCTCACCGCGAACCTGGCGGTGCGCTATCACTCGCCGCTCAGCGTCGGGCTCGGCGCCGCCGCTGCGCTGTTGTCGGTCTCCGCGATCGCCACCTTCAGCGGCCGCCAGCTCGTACGCATCCTGCCGGGCATGTTGCTGCGCCGCATCACCGGCGCCGCGTGCTCAGTGCTCGCCGTGGTCGCGCTCGTCGCCACGATCAGGGGTTGAGAAGCCGCCGCGGCGGGCGATGCTGATCAGCGCGACGGGCCATCCGATCACGCAGATCGCGGCGAACGAGAACCACTGAATCGCGTACTGCATGTGGTTCACCTGGTCGGGTGGCGGCGGTTGCGGCAGTGCGGGTGCGCCCGCCGCAGGCGCAGGAGTCTGCGATTGGGCCTCGATCCAGCGCGGGAGCAACTGGTAGCTCAGATCGAGGTTGATGCGCCCCGTGTCGACCTTGGGAAGCGCGAGCTGCCCGCCCGAGCTCGTCACGGCGTCCTGGGCGCTCAAAGTGCTCGACCTGTGGAGGATGCCGCGGACCACCACCGGCCCGGTCGGCGTCACCCCGGCTATCGGCGCCCGGCCGTCGCCCACCGCGGCAACCCAGCCGCGATCGACGATCACGCCGCTCCCGTCGTCGAGCAGCAACGGCGTGAGAACGTCGTTTCCGTCCTTGCCGCCGTGCACCCGGTTCCGCAGGAGCACCGAGTGCGCAGGGTCGTAGCGACCCGACAGCTGCACGCGGTTGCCGGGCGCAACCACGGGATTGCGCGTGATGTCCGGCGCAGGCGCGGCATACGCGGCGCGCGCCGCACGAACCAACGACTGCTTGTGATGGTTGCGGGCGAGTTGCCAGAAGCCGAGGGCGATGAAGCCGGCCGAGAGCACGAGCACGAGCAAGTGGCCCGCGACCCAACGCGGTCGTAAGAGCGTCACAACGGGCCTAGTCTCTCGCGTCGAACGGTGATGTCCCGAGTCGGAGGCACGTCATGGCCCTGATCGAATCCGCACCCAACGCCGTCCACATCGGTGCCGACGAGCTGCCGTTCGTCGACATCGGCGGCGGCAACCGGCTCAAGGTGATTCAGGTCAAGACGCGCGAGGGCCTCTGGATCGTCGAGAACATCTTCATGGCGGGCTTCGAGGTGCAGACCCACCGCCACACCGGTCCGGTCTGGGGCTACACGACCTCGGGCGCGTGGAAGTACAAGGAGTACGACTACGTGAACCGGGCCGGGTCGTTCCTGTACGAGCCCGCGGGCTCGGTGCACACGCTCCAGTGCGTCGAGGACGACACGCGGGTCTGGTTCCACATGTACGGCGCGAACCTGAACCTCGACGCCGACGGCAACGTCGAGAGTGTCGTCGACGGCGCGGGAACGCTCGCCTTCTACCTCGCGATGTGCGAGCAGATGGGCATGCCGCGCCCGAGGGTGCTGGTCGACTGATGAGCCTGGACCTCTACGACCCCGACACCTACGTCGGCGCCCCGCCGCACGCGGTGCTCGCGGAGTTACGGCGCACGCAGCCGGTGTACTTCCAGGAGATGTCGGGCGAGCCCGGCTACTGGGCGGTGCTCAAGCACGCCGACGTTGTTCACGTCGCGCGCGAGCCGAAGCTCTTCTCGGCGAGCGAGGGCGGCGTCATGCTCGAGAACCTCGCGCCCGCGCAGCTCGACATGATGCGCAACATGCTGCTCGCGATGGACCCGCCGCGTCATGTCGACTACCGGCGCCCGATCGCGCCGCGGTTCAAGGCCCGCGTGATCGCGGGAATGGAGGATCAGATCCGCGCGATCTGTCGCGAGATCATGGCTGCCGCGGCGGAGCAGGGCGACGTCGAGTTCGTGCACGACGTCACCTCCGCGCTGCCGTCGCGCGTGATCGGTCAACTCATGGGCCTGCCCCCGGACGACCTGCCGTTCATCCACCGGCTCGCGGAGATGAACACGAGCAGCCAGGACGCCGACTACGCATCGGATGTGTCGCAGGGCACGATCGACATGGCCATGTACGCGATCCAGTTCGCGGCCGTGCGGCGACAGGAGGCGCCGCGAGAGGATCTCACCACGCTGCTCCTCGAGACCGACTTCAACGGCCGCTACATGACCGACATCGACTTCGGCAGCTTCTTCGTGCAGCTCGTCACCGCGGGCAACGACACGACGAAGACGATGCTCTCGTCGGGACTCAAGGTGCTGCTCGACCATCCCGATCAGCTCGCCGACCTGCGCGTCGACCGTTCGCTCGTACCGGGCGCGGTCGAGGAGATCCTGCGCTACGAGAACCCCTTGCACTACTTCCGGCGCACCGCGACCGCCGACACGGAGCTGCGCGACGTCGAGGTCTCCGCCGGTGACAAGGTCGTGATGTTCTACACCTCGGCGAATCGAGACGAGGACGTGTTCGACGATGGGCAGCGCTTCGACATCCGCCGATCACCCAACCCGCACCTGTCGTTCGGGATCGCGGAGCACTTCTGCCTCGGCGTGCATCTCGCGCGGCTCGAGGGCCGCGTGTTCTTCGAGGAGCTGCTCGCGACGTTCCCGACGATCGAGCTGACCGGCGAGCCGGTCCGTATCCGTTCGAACCTGAACAACGCGCTGAAAGCGCTTCCGGTCAAGCTCGCCCGCTAAGGGACGTCGATCGACTCGAGCGCGCCCACGACCTCTTCGGGGATCGAGTTGCGGGCGACCGTCACGCGCGGGATGAGGAACGACAGGCCGGCTCCGAACCCGACCACGGCCGCGGCGAACAACATCGCCGGGCGCGCACCGTTCGCAACCGCGGTCGGCGTTCCTCCGCTCCGGGTCGACGCGTCGATGAACGACGCGAACGTCGCGATGCCGAGCGCGAGCCCGACCTGGCGGACCGTGGTGTTGGTTCCGCCGGCGACTCCCGCCTTGTCCGGGTCGATGTCCGACAGGATCACGTTCGTCAGCTGCGAGCTCGCGAACCCCACGCCGAGGCCGAACACGACCATCCCGGGCAGCAGCGCGAGGAACGAGACGCGCGGCGAGATCGCGAGTGCCACCCACAACAGCCCGATCGCCTCGAGCGCGAGCCCCGTGCGCACGATGCTCGTGATGCTGAAGCGACGGGTCAACCGGCCGCCGATGGGCGCGCCCAGCGCGATGAGTATGCCCTGCGGGAGCATCCACTGCGCGGCGTGCCACGCGGAGAAGTGCTTCCCGTTCTGCAACAGGATGGGGAGGATGAACAAGAGGCCGAACTGGCCCATCGCCAGCACCATCGTGGTGAGCAGGCCGTACCGGAAGCCCAGGTGCCGGAGCTGGCCGAACTCGAACAGCGGGTCGCGGTCGCCGCGTTCCATTGCGCGCTCGATCATGACGAAGGCGGTGAAGATCAGCGCCGAGAGCAAGAACGCGACTGGGATGATCGATACCGCGCGCGTTGCCGGCCATACGAGGCGGCTCCCGACCGTGAGGTCCTTGATCGGCGTCCACCACCCGTAGATCGTGCCTTCGCTCAACCCGAAGATCAGGCTGAACGAGCCGGTCGCGATCAACGCCGCGCCCCGCACGTCGATGTGCGGTCGCCGGGGGGTGCGCTCGTCGGGATGCATGAACAACAGCGCACCGACGACGATGATCGGCGCCACGATGACGTTGATCCGGAAGGCCCAGCGCCAGGAGTAGTCGGTGGTCAGGAAGCCACCCAGGATCGGGCCGAACGCCACCGCCGCGCCGGCGACCGCACCCCACGCTGCGAAGGCCTTCGGCCGTTCCGCGCCCTGGAACGTGGTCGAGAGGATCGACAGCGTCGCCGGGATCATCATCGACGCACCGATGCCCTCGATCAGCGCCTCGCCGACGAAGAGCGTCGGCACCGACGTGGAGACCGACGCCACGAGTGATCCGACCCCGAAGATCGCCGCGCCGAGCACGAACATGCGCCGGTGGCCGAAGATGTCGCCGAGCCGTCCACCGATGATGAGCAGCGTTGCGAAGGTGAGCGAGTATCCGGTGATCACCCATTGCAGGCTCGACAGGGGCGTGTGGAACTCGCGCAGGATCGTCGGGACCGCGAGATTCAAGATGGTGTTGTCGAGCACCGGGATCGCCACCGACACGATCGCGACCGACGCCGCGAACCATCGTCTCGGGTCCAGCGGTTCGTCGATCGGCGCCACCATCGCCGCCGATCTTGCCAGACGGCTACGCCGAGGCTTCGTCGATCGTGACCTCGATGCGGCCGCGTCCCTTGCGCTTGGCGCGATACAGCGCCTGATCCGCGCGCGCCAAGAGACCGGCGGCGTCGGTATTGCGGCCGAACGCGATGCCGATGCTGGAGTCGATCTGCACCGAGCCGACCGCCAAGCCGAACGGTTGGCCGAGGACCTCGCGGATCCGTTGACCGATCGCGACGGCTTCTTCCGTCGATTCGAGGTCGCGGCAGATCACGACGAACTCGTCGCCGCCGACACGCGCGAGCGTGTCGACGCCACGCAGCGCAGCACGCACGCGGCCCGCGACGATGCGCAGCATCTCGTCGCCGAGTGTGTGCCCGAACCGGTCGTTGACCTCCTTGAAACCGTCGAGGTCGATGTACAACGCGGCCGTGAGCCCGCCCGCGTCGAGGATGGGCGACAGCACCTCGAACAGCTCCGTGCGATTGGCGACGCCCGTAAGTGGATCGCGGCGCGCCTCTTCGGCGAGACGTTGCTCCAGGGCGCGGCGTTCGGTCACGTCGGTGACGAACAGGACGGCGCCGATCGAGGTCCCGTCGTGCTGGCGCACGGCGCTGGAGCGCAGTCGGGCCCACACGCGGCGCTGGTCGAATGTCACGATTCGGAGATCCTGCTCGTGGATCGCCGCGTCGCCGGGGCCGACGACTCTGGCCTGCGCGCCGGCCCGCTCCACTTCGTCGATGAGGTCGAAGAGCGAGCTGCCTATCATCTCGTGCACGGTCGTGCCGAGGAGCTCGGCCAGCGCGCGATTCGCGAACGTGGTGATCCCGGACGCGTCGACGACGCAGATGCCCTCACGCGCGAGCTCGACGATGAGGCGGTACCGCTCCTCGCTGTCTCGCAGTGCGTCCTCGGTGCGCATGCTCGCGGAGACGTCGCGGATGCACAGGACCATGCCCTGGATCTCGGGGTCGGAGAGATGGTTCGTCCCGATGATCTCGGTCGCGAGCCAGGTTCCGTTCGCGTGGCGCAGCCGCACGAGCAGCGGGACCGCTCTCGAGTCGGAGGAGCTGAGGGTCGAGGCGAATCCTTCGAACGCCCCGACCTGGTCGACCGGATGGACGAGATCGAACGCGCTGATACCGACGAGCTCCCCGGTCCGGTAGCCGAGCATCGGCTCGGACGCGGGACTCGCGTACGTCAGCGTGCCGTTCGCGTCGATGACCGCGATGAGATCGGGTGAGACGCGGAGCAGCGCGGTGAACAGGCGGCGTGAGACGGGAGCGCGAGCGCGATCGTCGCCCGCCGTCAAGGCGTTCGACGTCACGTGGTCACTTCCTCGAGCGTCACGACCGCGAAGTCGAGGTCCGCGGCGGGCTTGGCCGCGCAGCACAACCAGCCCTGGAACGCGTCGCACCCGAGCTGGTCGAGCCGAGCGAGCTGCGCCGACCGCTCGACCCCCTCGGCGACGACGCGCAGCTTGAGTGAGCCGGCAAGGCTGATGATCGCGCGCACGATGGCCTCGCTGCCGTCGTCATCGTCGAGTCCGTTCACGAACGAGCGGTCGATCTTGAGCATCTCGACCGGGAACGCCTGGAGATACGCGAGCGACGAATAGCCCGTGCCGAAGTCGTCGACGACGAGGTGTACACCGAGGTCGCGCAGTGCGGCGAAGATCCGCGTTGCGGTCGGTGCGTCGTCCATCAGAACGCTCTCGGTGATCTCGAGCCACAGCGCGTCGGGGTCGAGCCCCGTCGATCGCAGCACGGTCTCGACCCGGTGCACGAGCTGGGGGTCGTACAGCTGGCGCGCCGAGAGGTTCACCGAGACATAGAGGTCATGTGCGGCCGGATCGGACGCACGCCAACGGGCGGTTTGCGCGCAAGCCGTCGCGAGCACTTCGATGCCGAGGGAGAGGATGAGGTCGGTTTCCTCGGCCACGTGGATGAACTCGTCGGGCGGGATCCGCCCGAGCTCGGGATGCGTGAACCGGGCGAGCGCCTCGACGCCGAGGACGTGCGGCGAGGCAACCGACACGATCGGTTGGTAATGGACGTAGATCTCGTGGTTTTCGAGTGCGGCGCGCAACCCGAGCTCGAGCACGCGGCGCCGTTCGGCTTGCACGCGCAGGTCATCGTCGAAGACCTCGATATGGGTACCCCCGAGCTCCTTCGCCCGGCGCATCGCGACGTGCGCGTCGCGCAGGAGCTCCTCGGCGTCACCGTCGCCACATGCTGCGAACGCGATCCCGATGCTGGCGTGCAGCGCGGGCGCGCGTCCGTTCGAGAGATGAAAGGGTTCGGCGATCACGCGCTCGAGCTCCGCGGCGCGCTGGGCGACCGGCTCGATGCCCGTCACGTCGCTGCACATCACGATGAACTCGTCGCCGCCGATGCGACCGACCCGGTCCATCGCCCGGGTCGCGCCTTGCAGCCGTTTTCCGACTTCGGTCAATACCTCGTCGCCGCACGCGTGGCCGAGGGTGTCGTTGACGATCTTGAACCGCTCGATGTCGATGAACAACACGGCCGTGTTCGTCTGCAGGCGGCGACCGCGCGCGAGCGCGCGCTGCAGGTCGTCGACGAACACCACGCGGTTGCACAGGCCGGTCAGATCATCGTGCGTCGCCCGGTAGCTCAGCTCTTGTTGGGCGCGGATGACCTTGGTGACGTCGGCGAACGAGCAGACCGTGCCCGCGGCCGCACCCGAGGTTGCCGGAAGCGAACGGCAGCTGAGGGAGAGCCATCGCTCTTCGTCGTTCGTCAGGAGCCCGATGAGGACGTCGTGCATCGCCTCGTTGCGAGCCAGGGCGTGGGCGACCGGGTGGTCGGCGGGGGTCAGGGGCCGCCGGTCGGAGCCGATGGTGCCGTCCGGCCCGGCGATGCAGTCGATCAGCCGCGCGCCGATCTCGGCATCGAGCGGGAGTATGAGGCGCGCGGCCGGGTTGGCGGCGACGATGATCCCGCGCGCGTCCGCGACGACGATGCCCTCGTCGACCGCCTCGATCACGGTGCTGTGGAGCTGCTCGACGGCGCGGCGCTCGTCCTCGGCGCGCCGGCGCTCGGTCGTGTCCGCGCACACGATGACGAAGCCGGTCCGGTTGCCGCCGTCGTCGAAGAGGTGGGTCACCGACGCCCGCACGATCACGAGGCTGTAGTCGCGACGGCGATGTACCGACTCGATGTCGCGTACGGGCGTCTCACCGAAGCCGGCCGGGAGTCGCACGAGGTCGTTCAGGGCCGATCCGACCGCGTCGTCGCTCGAGACGCCGTATATCAGCTCCGCGGCACGGTTCCAGCTCTCGACCCGACCGCTGCTGTCGACGCCGATGATCGCGTCGGAGACGTGCTCGACGAGGCTCGCCTGATACCGCAGCGCCGCATCGGCACGCTTGCGGTCGGTGAGGTCGCGCAGGATCACCTGGAACGCGTCCGCGCCTTCCCAGCGGGTCAACACGCTCACCGACTCGACCGTCCACGGCGAACCGTCGAGCCGCATCAGCGTCGCTTCGGCGGGTTCGGAGACGGGGGAGTCGTCGGAGAGCTGCGCGATCCGTTCGAGCGTCGGACCGATCGAGTCGGGATGTACGAAGTCGATGATCGAACGCCCGACCATCTCGCCGACCGCGTGTGCGCCGACGAGCTCGATTCCCGCGCGGTTTGCGTACACGATCGTGCCCGCCTGGTGCACGACGATCCCGTCCGGGCTCAGGTCGACCAGCTGCCGGTAGCGATCGATGAGCTCCCGGAGGCTCGCCTCGACCCGATGCCGGTCGCTGATGTCGACCACCACGCCGGCGCAGCCCACCACCCGGCCGCCGTCCCGGACCTGGCGCGCCCGGATCAAGAAGTGCTGTTGCTCGCCGGATGTGCCTTCGAGTGTCTGCTGCAGCTCGTACTCGCGCCACGGCGTGTCGGGGCGCAGGGTCGTGACGATCGGCGCGACGAGCGATTCGGCGATGTCCGCCGCCGTCAGCTCGGTGCCCTTGCTCGGCGCCACCGACACGACATCGCGCGGCGGAATTGCGAGGATCGAGCCGAGCGGCGCATTCCAGGCGACCGTCCGATGGTCGAGATCGAACTCCCAGCCGACGACGCTTGAGGTCTCGCGAGTGAGCTGCCGGATCTCGGCCGCGATCGAGGCCATGTGCGAAGTCGCGTCGGTTGGGTCGACGGCCCGCAACATTTTGGCTCGCCGGACCGCGTGCGGCGTCTTGCCCACCCAGATCTCCTCGCGACCCGCCGTGTGTCGTCGTTGTTATCGACGGGGTTGGTGTGGCGCTTGACGCGATACGGGCGAGGTCACAGGTCGTCGAGCACAATTACCGAGTTATGGCCACCCAACGTGGCGGGAGAGCGCAGCCCAGCTCTGCGCTCCCCGCCGTTTCCCTTGCCTCCGGTCACGAGTTCCCCCTGCCCCAGCCCGGAGACCGAGATATCGGTGGTGGGATTTCTGCCGTCAGCTGTAATGCAAGTGGCCAGAGTCATGAGTTGTCAAGTGGAGTGATTTCGGTGAATCTCGCAAATCCCCTGAAAGTCCTCCTCGACCGGCCGATCAGGTCGCGCAAATCACAACCGTGTGAGAGAAGGGATGGTGTCGCGATGTCGAACGACCAGGCAGACGGCGACCAGTTGCTGACGCCGGCGGAAGTCGCGGCCATGTTCCGGGTGAACGCGAAAACGGTCACTCGCTGGGCGCGGGCCGGCCGCTTGAGCGCGATAAAGACGATGGGTGGACACCGCCGGTACCGCCTCTCGGAGGTCCGCCGGGCGGTCGAGGCCATCGCGACCGACGCCTGATTCAGTGGTCAGTGGGGGAGGGCGTCCCCGGGGAAGCTCAGCACGGGGTGGACCTCGTAGGAGAACACGCCGGCTTGCACGCCGGGGTCGCCGTCCATGATGCGCACGACCTCGTCGACGGGCGCGTCGAAGATGCCGATCCCACTCCATGGGCTGTCGTCGAGAATCGGGCACACGATCGACAACACGCCGTCGGCGCGGAGTGCGAAGTTGCGCCGTCCGTGCTCGAAGATCGTCGCTTCGGCGCCGGGCGCGTCGTAGTTGGCGGCAGCCTTCAGCAAGACGGCCGTGTAACCCTTCGCTCGCCCGA
>JAUZEM010000540.1 GCA_030839005.1 Actinomycetota bacterium
GCCCCGGCCCCGGGACGAAGTCGCGGGGCACCTGGCTGAGCGCGCTCCCGACGACGTGGTCGAGCGCGGAACGGAACGGCACCTCCTCGCCGAACGGCACGAGGTGACGTTTCCGGTACGTGCCCGCGACGGCGCCGCTCGGATCGAACAGGACGTCGAGATTCCACAGCTTGTCGCCGTCGGGCGGGGCGGCGACCGTGGCGTTCGCCAGCACCCACGCGTGGTTCCGCCGGGCGATCGCGGTGAGCTCCGCGCTGACATGCGGGTCGGTGCGCGGGTCGGTGTCGTCGAAGGTGTTCATGCTCGACTCGGGGAACACGATGAGATCGACCGGGTCGGTGATCTGCTCGGCGAGCGCGAAGTGGCTGTTCGGGAGATAGTCGGCTTTCATCTCCGCGTCGGTGAGATCGCGGTTCTTGTCGTTGCCCTGCACGAGGGCGACGCGCAGGCTGCCGACGACGGGCGGCTGGGCGCGCGTGATCGTCGCCACCACGACGGTCGCCGCGACCACCGCGATGCCGGCCTGTGCCCGGAGGTACGCGCGTACGTCTCCCCGCCCGACGAGGAGGTCGGCCAGCAACGCGTTCAGTGCAACGGCAAGGAAGGTGACGAAGGTGACGCCGCCGACGCTCGCGACGTCGCGCGCGGGTGCGAGGTCGTGGAACGCGTAACCCACCTCACCCCACGAGAACCCGCCGAACGGCCACCGGGCGACGACCGCGTCCGCGCATACCCACACGGCCGCGGTGAGCCACGGGCTCGCGACCCGATGCACGCGCAGCCACGCGACGAGCGCCCCCGCCGCGGCCCAGTACGCCGCGACCGCGGCGCTGAACGGGACGATCGCGACCGCACCGAAGTACCAGATCCACGCGCAGACGATCGCGTAGTACACGATCCCGGCGACGAACGCGAGCCCGGCCGCGCGGCGCACGGAGCATCCCCGCCACGCAACGAACAGCGGGACCAACGCGACGAGGGCCAGCGGCCCGATGT
Source organism: Actinomycetota bacterium (assembly GCA_030839005.1). Lineage (GTDB taxonomy): Bacteria > Actinomycetota > Acidimicrobiia > IMCC26256 > PALSA-610 > PALSA-610. Next base: position 997 of record JAUZEM010000540.1, read on the forward strand.
CGAACGGCGGCCGGCTGACCGCGAGCAGAACTCCGGACGCGACCGCGGCGCCGACCCGTGCGACCGTCGCGGGTCGCGGTCGGGTCACGCGCAGTCGCGGCAGATCATGCGCTTCTCGTCCGCGAGCTGGTGGCGCGGCAACACGAGGAAGCAGCTCTTGCACAGGAACTCGTTCTCGCGGCGGGGCACGATCTTGGTGCCGGGTTCGCCGCGGTCATCGGGCTCGTCGTCTTCTTCCTCTTCCTCTTCGAGGCCCTGCGCGACGGTGCGCTCGCGCAGCACCACGTCGAGCGCCTCTTCTACGTCGTCGGGATGTAGTTCCTCGTCGAGATCGACGACGTCGTCCTCTTCCTCTTCGGCGACGGGTTCGGGCGGCTCCACGAGCGCGCCGGGAACCGGGACCACGATGACGTCCTCGTCGACGTCGTCGACCAGGTCGTCGTCGAGCAGATCGTCGTCGTCGGCAAGGTCCGCCTCGAGGACGTCCTCGTCGAGATCGTCGTCGTCGAGCGTGGGCTCGTCCTCGAAGTCGTCTTCAGCCATTTTGGGGTGCCTTCTTGCGGGGGGAATCGGTGAGCAGGCGTGTAACCGTCGGGTGGTGACAAACCTTCCCGCTCACGCCGGGCCCCTTTGGGGGCGCGGAGTATAACGCCCACGGAGCGGGTCTCGGTGGTCCGATTCATGGCATTGGCGAGAGGGGTGGGCGGTGCGGTCGGTTGACCGTTGGGGCCGCTGGTTGGCCCGGTCTGCACACGGCGGACGGGTTATCGCAACGTTCTCTAACAAGGACTCCCGTACGACCGCCCAACCCCTTCGTAACGCCTTGCCCCCGCAGCACACCGGCGAGCCCGGCTTGTGCAGCCTGTCGTCGACAACGATATGGAGGGCGGGGAGTAGTCAGCCCGAACGGCGCCCAGATGTCAAGCGGCCGTGAAGCACGGTGACCAGCACGGACGCGCGTCGTTGCTGGTCAACGATTCGACGAAAAATCCGGTCTGGTTCACGTTGGCAACGCGCGCCGCAATTCAGCCGCGCGCTCTGCGTCCAAACGCTCGAGATCGTACGTTCCGTGGTCGACGAAGCGCATTGCTTCAGCGAGCGCGCGATGCCCCGCGCGTTCCGCGATCTGACGATGCATCTCCTGCGCGACGCGCCGATACGTGGGATGGCCTTGCGGCGAGCTTCGCAACTCGCACAGGTGGATCGCCTCGCGCGCGTTCAGCTGCATCACGTAGCGCATGCGGTAGCCGAGCGACACCGCGTACGCGGCTTGTTCCGGAAATGGTTCGACGAGCGCGGCATAGAGTCCGGCGGAACGTTCCATCGCCTCGTCGTAGCGGAGGTCGAGTCCGGCTTCGCGCAAGGCCGAGGGCATCTCGTAACCGTGGTGCGGTGTGAGATGCTGCCATTCGATCGTCAGCATCCGGTGGCGCTGAAGATCTCGGAACGCCCCGTAGTCGCCGAGGATGTCGAAGCGGTAACCCGTCCGCTCGAACGCGCGGCCGGGCTTGTGCCTACGATTGGCGCGCTCGCCGACGTACGCGCGCAGCAGCGCGACGCGGTGGTCGGCCCCCAGCGCGCGCACGCGCTCGAGGAGCTGGCTCTCGGGCAGGCGGGTGTGCGAGTAACAGATCGCGGCGAGCACCTTGTCCTCGCCGTCGGGGTCCCAGTCGACGAGGTTGACCTCGTTCGTCGGTTCGGGCCGCTCGGTACCGAAGATCCGCTGCACGACGGCCTGGGTGTCGTCGCGGGTGGCGGCCAGGTACTCCGACCACGCTCCCCCGCGCTCGGGCCGGTCGACCCGCACGAGGAACGACGGGATGACCTTGCGGAGCTCCTCCAGCATCAGCTGGGCGTACATCTGCGCTTCGGGCAGCGGGTGGGCCCGCATCCGCAGGAGCAGCGCCTCGAACGCCTGTCCGGTCCCGTAGATGCCGACGTTCGAGAGCGTCGCCGCCGGCAGGAGGCCGCGCAGCGTGTCGCACGCCTTGGCCTTGATCGTCTGCTTGTAGACGAAGTCGGAGTCGGCCGGTTCCTTCGGATACCGGTCGCGGGCCCAGTCCATCATCGCGGGCAGGGCTGCGCTGTAGGTGTCGAACATGGCGTCGAGGTCGGCGACGTACCGGGTGCCCATCGGCGACGAGCAGATCTGCGACGGCCGGAGGTACCGGTAGCGGCCCTGGAGCCGGGAGTCGTAGGGGATGTAGCGGGTCGACTGCTCGAGGTACGCCATCAGGCGCCCCCACTCGAGCACCTTGGTGAGCAGGTTCGACGCCTGCTCACACGCGAGGTGGACGCCGCCGAGCTGCGCGACCGAGTCGTCGCCGTACTCGAGGAAGACGCGTTCGTAGAGGTCCTCGG
>JAUZEM010000555.1 GCA_030839005.1 Actinomycetota bacterium
CCGAGGACCGATCAACCCGCGAGCTCGGCCATCGTCCGCAGGGTTTCGATGTCGCCGTTGACGATGATGGTCGTGACGGGGCTGTCGTTCCACGCCTCGAGCCGCTCCCGGATGCGGGCCTTGGAGCCGACGAGCGAGATCTCGTCCGCAAACTGTGTGGGCACGAGCGGGATGGCCTCCTCGCGGCGGCCTTCGAAGAACAAGTCCTGGATCTTGTGCGCCTCGGCCTCGAAACCCATGCGACTCATCAGCTCCATGTGGAAGTTGCGGCTCCGGGCGCCCATCCCTCCGATATAGAAGGCGAGCGCGGCTTTGGTCGGCATGAGCGCCTCTTCGATGTCGTCGACGATTCGACAGCCCATGACATTGACGCACACCTCGAACTCCGGCTTGCCTGCCGCACGCTTCAGTGACTGCGAGTAGACGTCCTGGCGGAACGGCGAGTAGTAGAGCGGCATCCAGCCGTCGGCGATCTCGGCCGCGAGCTCGATGTTCTTCGGCCCTTCCGCGCCGAGCAGGATGGGGAGGTCGGAGCGCAGCGGATGCGTGATCGAACGCAACGGCTTGCCGAGACCCCACGTATTCGGTCCGTCGTAGGGAAGCCGGTAGTGCTCGCCGTGGAACTCGACCGGCTCGTCGCGTCGCAAGATCCGCCGGACGATCTCCACGTACTCGCGCGTTCGGGCCAGCGGCTTCCCGAACGGCTGGCCGTACCAACCTTCGACCACCTGCGGCCCCGAGACACCGAGACCCAGCGTGAAGCGACCGTTCGACAGGTGGTCGAGCGTCAGCGCGTGCATCGCGCACGACGCCGGCGTACGCGCCGAGATCTGGACGATGCCCGTGCACAGCCGGATCCGCGAGGTGTGCGCGCCGATCCAGGCCGCCGGGGTGAACGCGTCGGAACCCCACGCCTCCGCGGTCCACACCGAGTCGTATTCGAGCCGCTCCGCTTCCTGCGCCAGCGCGATCGAGAACGGATTCGGTTGCGCGCCCCAGTACCCGAGCTGTAGTCCGAGCTTCATACGGCGAACTTCATACGGCGAACTTCACATAGACGGTCTATCGCGCCCCGAACTCCCCGGCCCAGGGACGTGGACGCGTCGCTATGTCTGGGTCGACTCCGCGCTCCGCTCCCCTTCGGTCGCTTCGCTGTCGTCTCCCGGGGGCGCGCTTGGCAGACTCGGGGCATGAACCGGGATTTCCAAGGTGTGATCGGACGGGACTGGCGAACGTCGACACCATGGTGGCCGCCGGATCCCGAGCCGCCGGCCGGCGCGCCGAATGTGCTCCTGCTCGTGCTCGACGACGTCGGATTCGCCCAGCTCGGCTGCTACGGCTCCGACATCTCGACGCCGACCTTCGACGGCCTGGCCCGCGACGGAATCCGGCTCACCAACTTCCACACGACCGCGCTCTGCTCGCCGACGCGCGCGTGCCTGCTCACCGGACGCAACCATCATCGCAACGGCATGGGTCGCGTCGCCGACCTCGCAGTCGGCTACCCGGGCTACTGGGGCCGAATCCCGCGCGAGAACGGTTTCCTCTCCGAGATCCTGCGTACGCGCGGTTACGCGACGTACGCGGTCGGAAAGTGGCACCTCACGCCGGAGGACGAGACGCACATGGCCGCGTCCCGAACGTCGTGGCCCCTCGCGCGCGGCTTCGATCGTTGGTACGGGTTCCACGGGGGCGAGACGCATCAGTTCGTGCCGTCGCTCTACTGCGACAACCACTCGGTGCTCCCGCCCGCGAGGCCCGAGGACGGCTATCACCTGAGCGCGGACCTCGCGGATCGCGCGATCGAGGTCCTCGCCGATCTGCGCGCGGTCGACGCGGATCGGCCGTTCTTCTGTTACTTCGCGACGGGCGCGTGTCACTCGCCCCATCACGCGCCCCGCGAGTGGATCGAGCGCTACACCGGACAGTTCGACGACGGTTGGGATGTTTGGCGCGAGGCCACGTTCGCGCGCCAGATCGCCGAGGGCGTGCTCCCCTCCCACACGCGGCTTTCGCCCCGGCCGCATTGGGTGCCGGCATGGGACTCGCTGAAGGCGGAGGACCGCGCCGTCGCCGCGCGCTTCATGGAGTGCTTCGCCGCGTACTTGTCGTACACCGACGCGCAGATCGCCCGGCTGCTGGCATTCCTCGCGCAGACGGGAGACCTCGACAACACCGTGATCGTCGCCGTCTCCGACAACGGCGCCAGTGCCGAAGGTGGTCCCAAGGGATCGATCAACGACGGTCGCCTCATGAACGGCGCGCCCGCGGGACGGCGCGAGCTGCGGGCGCGGATCGACGAGATCGGCGGCCCGACCGCGCACAACAATTACCCATGGGGCTGGACGATGGCGGGCAACACGCCGTTCAAGCGATGGAAGCGCGAGGTGCACGAAGGTGGCGTCGCCGATCCGTGCATCGTCTCGGCGCCGGGAATGACCGGTCGCGGCGGGTCTCGACGGCAGTTCGCCCACGCCATCGACGTCCTGCCCACCATCCTCGAGCTCGTCGGCATCGAACCGCCGGCCGAGGTCGACGGCCGCGAGCAGTCGCCCGTCGACGGGGCGAGCTTCGCCTCGGTGCTCAGGAACGCGGACGCACCCGAGATGCACGAGACCCAGCAC
>JAUZEM010000009.1 GCA_030839005.1 Actinomycetota bacterium
AGGAACACCGAGTCGAGGGTCGATACGAACGCGTCGGCGGGATCGGTGTACCACGCATCGGCGAAGGGCCTTCGCTGATCGGCTACGTGGAACACCGGACGCACACCGTGCTCGACGAAGGCGCGCCACACTCGGTCGTGATCAGTGTGCGAGAGCGGCCGCCCGTCGACCAGTGCGGGCGCCACCATCGCGAGCTGCACGCCGTCGCGTTCCAGCCGCGCGAGCTCGGCGAGAATCCACCGCTCGTCGCGCAGCGTGACGTGCGCGACGGGGTGCACCTTGCCCCTCCCGTCGATCGCGACGGACGCGCACCAACGATTCCAGGCGGTCATGTTCGCAGTGAGTGCGTCGAGGTCGGCATCGAGCGTGCGCTCCCATAGCAGCCCGAAGTTGGGAAACACGACGGCTTCGTCGACACCGATTGCCGCGAGCCGCTCGGCGCGTGCGGCCGCGTCCCAGTAATCGCGCGGCAGCTCGTCGTCGTAGCGCTTCTCCGGAGGGAGCCCGGCGCGTATGCGCTCGTGCAGCGTCCCGAGCGCCGAGGTCTGCCCCGGTCGTTGCACGTCCGCCGGCTGCAGCCTCCGGCCGCGCCAGGTCAACCATGGATACCCGAGCTCGTCGTCGTCGATGTGCAGCGCGTCTTCACGTCGAGCTGGGTCGATGTGGTCTCGCCACATCGCCCGGGACTCGTAGAGGTGTTGGTCGGAGTCGACGACGGGCGCCATGTCGGCATTGTTCACCTAACCTGACGTCGATGTCACCCCGGCCCGATTTCGACCTCGAAGCCGACGCGTACCGCCGGCGCATCCGGATCGTCACGCTCGAGCCGGGGTACGTCGAATCCGACCTCGAGGACGATTTCCACCACTTCGTCATCAAGCTGCGTCACGACGGCGAGCGGGTCGAGGCGGTCGACGCGCAATCACTGCGCTGGCCGTGGGCGACCTGTCCGGACGCCGCCCTGCCCCTGAAGAAGCTGGCAATGATGCCGCTCGCCCGGCGATTCACCGCGGCCGGACGCTGGACCGATCCGAAGCAGAATTGCACACACCAGTTCGACGCCGCCTGCTACGCGATCACCCACGCCGCGTGGCAGCGGACGGAACGCGTGTACGAGATCGAGGTCCCGCAGCGCGATCCCGACACGGGCTCGTCCCGCTGCCGGCTGTGGGTCAACGGCGCGCTCTCACTCGAGTGGGACATCCATTGGCGCGGCATCGTCGGCGCCGTCGCGCCTTTCGACGTCGCACCCTGGAAAGGCGGTTTCATGCGCTGGGCCGACGAGACCCTCGCGGAGGACGACGCCGAACGGGCCATCACGTTGCGGCGCGCGTGCGACATCGGCATGGGTCGCGGAATCGACCTCGACGCGATCGCGGTCGCGAGCGATCTCCCGCCGACGATGGCGGGCGTCTGTCACACGATGCAGCCGGGTGTCGTCGAGGTCGCGTTCCGCCACGCGGGTTCGATCCGCGACTTCGCGCGCACGCCGGAGCTCATCGGCGGAAACGACATTACGTCCTGAACGACACTACGTCCTGAACGACACTACGTCGTGAACGCGGCGATACCGACGATCGGAGCCGACAGGACCCGGTCGGCGAGGCTGCCGAGGAACGCCCGGTTCGAGAAGTCGAACACGCCGCCGTCGGACGCGACCATCAGATAGCCGTTGCCGTACGCAACGAGACCGTCGACCGGCCGGTTCAGCGTGACGCTGCCCATCGAGCCACGGAACGGTGCCGAGAACGCGAACACCCCGCCGTCCGACGCGACGAGCCAGTAGCCGGCATTGTCGAGCGTGGACGCGATCCCGACGACGGGCTGGTTCAGGTGGCGTCCACCCATCGATCCGCGGAACCTCGCATCGCCGAACGCGAAGACGCCGCCGTCGCTGCCCACCATGTAATAGCCGAGTCCGGTCGGCGTCGCGGCCGAGGCCACGATCTGACCGTTCAGGTGCACCGACCCGAGATCGCCGTGGGTGCGCGCATCGCCGTACGCGAAGACCCGCCCGCGGTTCGAGAACAGCCAGTACCCGGAACCGGTCGGCGTTGCCGAGATCGTGGTTATCGCCTCGAGGCCCGCCAGGAGCGGCGCGTTCCCGAACCACTGTGCCGTCCCGATCGCGAAGACGTGCCCCTGTGGGTCGACGATCCAGTAGCCGCTCCCGTCGCGCTTGGGTGTGATCGCCACCGCGACCGAGGTCGCGCGGGCGGCCGCGAATGCCGAGCCGAACTTGTAGACGTTCGCGTCGAGGCCGAGCATCCAGTAACCGACCTCGCCGAGTGTGAGCACCGGGGCGAAGGAGAGATCGGGGGCGAGGTCGTTCTGCGGCGTGCCGTTGTCGTAATCCATGATCACCGACCACCGGAATTGCCGGACGCCCGGGATGCAGCCGACCGGGAACCTCGCGAGGTAGTCGTGCATCGCCGTGTAACTGGCTACGCCGCTGCAGAACACGAACTCGTCGGAATAGCGCTCCATCACCGCGTGCAGATTGCCGGCGCTGTCGGCGTCGACGACTGCGAAGGCGTCGGGTGTGCCATCGAGATTGGTGTCGAGGAACCACTCGACACGGGTCGGCCGCAACTTCCAGTTCACGTCGGTTCTCGGGTCGACCGGTGCCTCGACGTGCACCGAGAAGGCGTAACCCGCGGCGTCGGTGCCCGCGCCGGCCGTCACGATGTCGCCGCGCGCATCAGCGACGTCGCCGACGGCATCGTGGACGAACTCGGTCGGCACCGTGCCCGACTGGAATCCCGACGCGGGCGGTGCGGTGGTTGTGACACCTGCGACCGCAACCGCGATCGCCGCCACGATCACGAGCCGTCGACGTTTCCTCACGAGCGCTGCAGCACTGCGTCGGCGAATCGCTGCATCGCCTCGACCGCTTCGGGCGAGCGGCGCCACGGCGACACGATCATCCGCGTCACGCCGACGTCTTCCCAACGGCGAACGTCGTCGACCGATGCAACCGGACCTCCGAGCACGAACTGGAATGGCTCAGTCTCGCGCCCGTACTCGACGAGCAGGGCGCGGAGCGCCCCGACCTGGGACGCGCCGGACTCCAGCGAGTGACCCATCCCGATCCAGCCATCGCCGAGCCGCGCCGCACGCCGCAGCGCCGCCTTCGACTCGCCCCCGACGAGGATGGGCGGCCACGGCTTTTGAAGCGGTTTCGGTTCGAACACGACCTCGTCGAACGAGAAGAACTCTCCGTGATGGGAGATCGTCTGCTCGGTGAAGAGACGTTTGCAGACCGCGACCGCCTCGTCGACCCGCCGGCCGCGCGTCGCGAAGTCGAGTTGCGCAGCGTCCCACTCCTCTTCGAGCCACGACGCTCCGATCCCGAACTCGAACCTGCCGTTGGACAGGAGATCGACCGTCTGGGCACCGCGAGCCGAGGTGAACGGATGCCGTAGCCCGAGGTTGAACACGTGAGTGCCGAGCCGCACCCGTTCCGTGCGGGCCGCAAGGAAGCCGAGATATGCGAACGCGTCGAAGATCGGCGCGTCGGGAGGGACGGGCGGATGGGTCTCGCCCGGATGCGGCGAACGCGACATCGTCCGGGTGAAGACCAGATGCTCCGGGAGCCACACCGACTCGTAACCGAGCTCCTCGGCCGCGAGCGTCGCGTCGAGATGGAAATGGGGATTGAGCGCCCCGAGCGCCACGCCGAATTTCACGAGACGGCTTCCTCGCCCGCGGTGACCCAGCTGCCGTCGCGTGCTCTCCCCCAGCCGCCGGCGGCGAGATTTCCGCCGTCGACGTGGACGGTGGTGCCGGTGACGAAACGCCCGAGATCGGAGGCGAGGAAGACCACGGCCCCGGCAACGTCGTCGGCGTGGCCCGCGACCGGCAGGGGCGTCTTCACGCCGACGTCGCCGCCGATCCCGGGTGTCGGGATGACGTCGGGCGCGATGCAGTTCACCCGTATGCGGCGATCGCCGAGCTCGAGTGCGAGCGACTTGGTGAGGCTGACGAGCGCGGCCTTCATCGCGCTGTAGATCGCGAACCCCGGCGCGGCGCGGTGCGCCTCGATCGACGTGATGTTGATGATCGAGGCCCGGCCGTCGGCCGGCATGAGCGGGACCGCGGCCCGGACGAAGTGCGTGACGCTCGTGAAGTTCTCGCGGACGAGGGAATCCTGGCCCTTGTCGTTGACGTCGAGGAACGCGGCCCGGAACCCGCCGCCCGCGTTGTTGACGAGCACGTCGAGGCGCGGGAGCGTACCGACCCAATCGCGAACGGCGTCGGCGTCGCGGACATCGAGTACCGCGGTTATCACGCGGCGGCCGGCGGCCTCCACGTCGGCTGCGGTGCGCGCCAGGCCGTCGGCGTCGCGATCGCAGACAGCGAGGTCGGCGCCGAAGCGCGCGCACGCGCCGGCCACCGCGGCACCGATGCCCTGAGCTGCGCCCGTGACGAGAACCAGTCGGTCGGTGAGCAGCGCGGACGCGGGCGTGAGCGGCATGGCCGATCGAGGCTAGCGGCGACTACCGTCGCCCGCATGAGCTACGACCTGGGCGGGAAGCACGTATTGGTGACGGGCGCGTCGGCGGGCATCGGTGCCGCGCTCGCCGTCGGTTTCGCGAAGCGGGGCGCGACGGTCGGGATCTGCGCGCGGCGAACCGACCAGCTGAACGAGGTACTCGAGCGCTGCCGCGTTCACGCGCCGCAGTCGCGTGCGTGGACGGTCGATCTCGCGGCGCTCGACGGCCTGGAAGCGTTCGCGCGCCGCGCGTCCGACGAGCTGGGCGGTATCGACGTGCTGGTGAACAATGCGGGCATCCCGAAACGCAAGCGGGTCCTCGACCTCACGCCCCAGATCGTCGAATCGACGATGCGCATCAATTACTTCTCACCCGTGCGGCTCACGTTCGCGCTGCTCGACGAGATCATCGCCCGCGGCGGGCGGCTGATGTACGTGTCTTCCGTCGCGGCTCGCCTCTCGCCCCCCGGCGAGGCCGCGTACGCGGCGACCAAAGCGGCCATCTCGGCGTGGGCCGAGTGTCTCCAGGTCGACCTGCGCGACACGCCCGTCAAGGTCCACGTGCTCTACCCCGGCGTGATCGACACCGAGCTGTTCCACCTGCCCGACAACGATCCCCTCGGCACGACCGGCGTCGAGATGCTGCCGGTCGACGCGATCGTCGACCCGGTGATGACGATGATCGAGCAGGACCAGCTGGAGGTCTCGGTTCCCGACTGGTTCAACGGCGTGTACGCGCACAAGTCGGCCGATGTCGCGACCTTTCTCGAGGGCACGATCGCGTTCGCGCGTTCGCAGCAGTAGGCGCGTGTGCGCCGCGACCCGGACGTCGGCGCTCTCTCGTCGTGCACCTCATCGGAGCTCGATGAGCCCGGCATTCGTGGGCGCGAAACCGCAGGCGTCGTAGTAGAAGGGCTTGAGGTCGTTCTCGAAGTCGACGTGCAGATAATCGCAACCGGCATTGGCGGCCTCTTCGCGCGAGCGTCGAACCAGCTCAACGCCCACGCCCCGACGCTGAGCCTTCGCCGCGACCATGACATCTTGCAGCCAGGCATGAACGAAACCATCCCACAAGACGTTCGCGAAGCCGGCAAGGTCGCCCTCGTCCCGTGCGACGACCCATCCAAGGCTGTGTCGCGCGACCTGCTCGACCCAGTTCCATTCCGCCTCCTCGAAGAGGCGCGTCGCGAACGCTTCGGCGTGCAGCGCGTTCATCTCGGCGTTCTCGAACGCGCCACGCCACTCGTAAGTCACCGTCATCGCGCCAGACGATATCGACACGATTTCCAGACTCGTTCACGCGTCCCGAGGCCGAGAGGCGTGTGCCTCACGTCAGTGTCGCACCCCGTTGTTACGATACGAACAGATGTTCGCTTCGCTCGCTTCGTCTCGCAACCTGCTCGATGATGTCGCCCGGACGTTCGACGCGTCGTCGTTGTCGGCGGAAGCAGTGCTGCGTGCGGTCGACGAGCTGGGTGCGATCCGGCGAGTAGTCGACGGCATGTTGGCCAAGGCCGCGAAGCGGGTCGACGAGACGAACGCGCACGGGGGTGTCGGTGCGCACAACGCAGCCGCCCTGGTCGCGCGCACGCTCGGAGTGGGCACGGGAGAAGTGCGGGCCGCGATCCAGACCGCGTCGAGGCTCGAGCGGCTTCCGGCGACCGACGCGGCGGTACGCGCCGGAAAGTTGTCGGCGCGCGCCGCACAGTTGATCGCCGAGACCGCGATCGTGAATCCGGCCGCCGAAGAAAGCCTGTTGGAGTCGGCGGAGGGCGGTCTGATTCCGCTACGGGACGCATGCGTCGCCGCACGTGCCGACGTCGAAGATCCCGCGGCGCGGGCGATACGGCAGCGCTCACTTCGGCAATGGCACTCGTGGACCGATCGCGACGGGATGGTCGCGGGCCGGTATCGGTTCACGCCCGAGAGTGGCGCTCGGATAAAGGCCGTAATCGATGCGCAATCACAACGCCTCTTCCGGGGCCGAAAGTCCGGCGCACACGATCCTCTCGCCGCGTACGCCGCGGATGCGGTCGAGCGTCTCGTGCTCGGCGATGCGTCCGAGGTTCCGGCCGATCCGTCCACGGGCGTGGACGCGGTTGTGCACGTCGTCATCGACCACGGCGCGCTCATGCGAGGCGGCACCGCCGCGGGTGAGGTTTGTGACATTCCGGGTGTCGGCCCGGTCGACGTCGCCTGGGTCAAAGAGTTACTTGGGGCTGCGTTCGTGACCGCGGTCGTGAAGAAGGGCAAGGACATCCTCACCGTCGCCCACGTCGGCCGGCATGTCCCCGCCGAGGTCATGACCGCGCTCGTCGTGAGCGGCCGCGAATGCGATGTCGACGGGTGCCATCAGCGCGGATACCTCGAACGCGACCATGTGCAGGAGCACTCCCGGGGCGGCCCGACGTCGTTCGCGAACCTGTGCTGGCTCTGTTACGCGCACCACCGGCTCAAATCGGGCGGCTGGCAGCTCGGCCCGCCCGAGCCCGCCACGCGCAAACGCAAGCTCCGCCCGCCGCCGGCCCGGGCGGCGTGAGCGATCAGGTCGCAGGGAGCCCGACGGTCTTGGTCTCGAGGTACTCCTCGAATCCTGCGACGCCGTGCTCGCGGCCCTGACCGCTCTCCTTGTAGCCGCCGAACGGCGAGTCGGGTCCGAACCACTGACCACCGTTGACGGCGACCGTTCCGGTGCGGATGCGCCGCGCGACCGAGACGGCCCGCTCGAGCGATCCACCGTTGACCGCGCCCGACAATCCGTAGCGTGAGTTGTTCGCGATGCGCACCGCGTCGTCGTCGTCGTCGTACGGGATCACCGCCAGCACCGGACCGAAGATCTCCTGCTGGGCGATCGTCGAGTCGGGGTCGACGTCGACGAAGAGCGTCGGTTGCACGTAGTAGCCCTTGTCGAACTGTGTCGCAGCGCCGCCGCCGACCACACATTTCGCGCCTTCCTGCTTGCCCTTCTCGATCAGGTCGAGTACCCGATCGCGCTGGCGGGCGTTGATCAGGGGGCCGGCCATGTTGTTGAAGTCGGTCGGATCGCCGTAGGGGAAGCTCTCGAACGCGGCCTTCACCATCTCGACACCTTCGTCGTACCGCGAGCGCGGGAGGAGCAGCCGGGTGGTGATCGCGCAGCCCTGACCGGAGTGCATGCAAACCATGCCCGAGCCCGGCAACACCTCGGCGAAGTCGGCGTCGTCGAGCACGATGTTCGCGGACTTGCCGCCCAGCTCGAGGAACACTCGCTTCAAGGTGTCGGCGGCGCGCGCGGAGATGTGCTTGCCGACCGCGGTGGAACCGGTGAAGGAGATCATGTCGACGAGCGCGGAGCCGCTCAGAACGTCGCCGACGGCGGCGGGATCGGACGCGGTGACGACGTTGAACACCCCGGCCGGGATATCCGTCTCTTCGGCCGCGAGCCGACCGATCCACGTCGCGGCGTAGGGCGTGTCCGGCGCCGGCTTCAGCACGACCGTACAGCCCGCGGCGAGCGCGGGCGTGATCTTCGAGAGGTCGAGCATGAAGGGGAAATTCCACGGTGTGATCGCGCCGATCACGCCGATCGGCTCGCGGATCACGAGCCGGTTCGAGTTCAGGCCGAAGAACTCGTGGTTGCCCAGCTCGTACTCCCACTCGTAGCGATCGATCAGATCGATGTCCCACTGCATGTCGTCGATGCAACTGTCCTGCTGGATCGCAAACGTCAGGCCGATCGGGGTCCCGACCTCTGCGACGATCTGCGGTCGGAGCTCTTCGCGGCGCTTGTCGAGGGCGTCCTTCAATTGCTGGAGACAGGTCTTGCGAAACGCGCGATCCGTCGACCACGTGGTCTCGTCGAACGAGCGCCGGGCGGCGGCGACGGCCCGCTCCATGTCGGCCGTCGACGCGTCGGCGACGGGGCCGATGACCGATTCGGTGGCGGGGTTGATGTTGTCGTACGTGCGGGCGCCTTGGGCCTCGACCAGCGCGCCGTCGATCAACATCCGGGGCTCGAACGCAAGTTCCATGGCTTCCCTCCACGCGTTGGTCGGCCCAGGGTACGCGCGTGGGTAGCGTCATGTCCGATGCGCATCGCCGCGCTCGACCTCGGATCGAACTCCTTCCATCTGCTCGTCGCCGACGTGCACCTCGACGGCACGTTCACCGCCGTCGCCCGGGAGAAGGAGATGCTCCGTCTCGGCGACGACGTCGCCCGGCACGGCCGCATCCCCGGCCCCACGGCCGACCGAGCCGTCGCCGCGGTCCGCAGGCTCCGCCAACTCGCCGACGCGCTCGGCGCCCGCGAGGTGATCGCGCGGGCGACCAGCGCGATCCGCACCGCGGCCAACGGCAGCGAGTTCGTCGACCGCATCGAGGCCGAGACCGGCGTCGAGGTCGAGGTGATCAACGGGATCGAGGAGGCCCGGCTCGTGTTCGCCGCGGTGCGGGCGAGCGTCGTGCTCGAGCCTGCGCCCGCGTTGTGCATCGACGTCGGTGGCGGCAGCGTGGAGATCATGATCGGCGACGCCTCCGGACTGCGGTGGGCGACGAGCCTGCCGCTCGGGGTCGGCCGGCTCACCGCGGAGTGCGTGCACGACGACCCTCCTTCGAGGGCTGACCGCACGCGACTCGACGCGCGCATACGGTCCGGCCTGGAACCGCTCGTCGACGAGGTGCGCGGTCGCCGGCCGGGGCTCGCGGTCGGTACGAGCGGAACCCTCAACGACCTCGTGCGGATGGCAGTCGCGCTGAGTTCCGGCGAGAGCACCATGCCCGCGAGCACGAACGCGTTGCGAGCGACGCGCGCCGACATCGAAGCGCTGCAGGAACGCATCATGGCGGCGAAGACATCCGAACGGCGCCGGATGCCCGGACTCGAGGAACCGCGGCGCGCCGAGCTACTGCCGGCCGGTTCCACCCTGTTGGTGACGGCCCTCGAGCTGTTCGAGCTCGAAGGTTTGACCGTGAGCGACTGGGCGCTGCGCGAGGGCATCGTGCTCGACGCGGTGCGCAGCCACGATCCGAGCGACTGGTCGGACGATCCGCGGGCATTACGGCGCGCGTCGGTCGCGAGCCTCGCCCGGCGTTGCAACTCCGACGTCGCCCACACCACGCACGTCGCGGACCTTGCGCTGCGACTGTTCGACCAGACTGCCGACCTCCATGAGCTCGGCGCGCGTGACCGCGAGATGCTCGAGTTCGCCGCACTGCTGCACGACGTCGGCCAGCACGTGTCCCGCCGGGGACACCACCGGCACGCGGCCTACCTGGTCGAGAACGGGGAGCTGCGCGGATTCGAGCCGTTCGAGATCGCGTTCCTCTCCGCGCTCGTGCGTCATCACCGGCGCGGCGACCCGAAATCCTCCGAGGCTCGCTTCGGCGCGCTCTCGGCCGAGGACCGGGCCCGGCTCCGAAAGCTCGCCGCCTTGCTCCGAGTGGCGGACGGCCTGGACCGGGGCCGCCGGGGCGGAGTTGAGGATCTCGAGGCGTTTGTGGGTAAGGACCTCGTTGTCGTTCGACTCTCGACGCACGACGACGCCGAGCTGGAGCTCTGGGGTGCCCGCAGACGCCGCGAACTGTTCGAAAAGGTCTTTGAACGGGAGCTGGAGCTCGTCGTGGGCGGATCACGCGCGTCGGCGGACGCCTGACCAGCCTGAACGTAGCGAGTGGGCGGCGAATCGGAGGCAGATGAACCTGGGAAGCGAGCGATGAGTCCCACGCGGCGTGAGCTTGTACGCGCGACCCGTACGCGCATCGTCGAGGCCGCGGGCCGCCTCACCCGCGATCGCGGTGCGTCCGGATTCAGCATGGACGTGCTGGCCAAGGAGGCCGGCGTCGCCCGGGCGACCGTGTACGAGCATTTCCGCTCCAAACGCTCCGTTCTCGACGAGCTGGCGTCGTCGATCGCGCGCACGGTCACAATGGACGAGGAACGCAACGCGACCAGCGATCCGCTGGTCGCGTTGCGCGACATCCTCGGCGCGGTTTGCCGCCATTGGGCGGAGCACGAGGAGCGGATGAGCGGCCTGCGGACGCTTACTGCGCTGACCGGCGGCGATCAGGCCGGCGAAGGGATCGACGACAAGCAACTGCGCCGGCTGATGGAGGCGCTGGCCGCGTCCGGGCAGATGCGCGCCCATTGGACGATCGACGAAGCCGCCGACGCCCTGGGCGCGCTCACTTCGTACGCCACCTACGAGCGGCTCCGACGCGCGCCGCGCACGCCCGAACAAGTCGAAGCCGTGCTCGCCAAGCTCGTTGTGTCGATCGTCAGCCGCAGCCCGAACGGCTCGCCGAGCGGCCACACCTGATCCCCGCGCATCCTTCGGCTGAGTGCATTACCCGGCGGCGACGAAGTCGACGAAGCCGAACTCGTCGCCGGCGCGACGGAACGCGGCGCGCACCCGCATGCCGATGCGCGCCTCGCCCGGATCGAGCGCCGGCATCGCCGCGATCAGCCGCGCGCCATCTTCGTCGAGGTCGACCGTCGCAACGACGAACGGAACGCGTTCGTCGAATGGCGGCACGCCGTTCTGGCGGATCACCGTGAACGAATAGACGGTGCCTTCGCCGCTCGCGGTCACCCACGCCAGCGTCTGCTTCCCACAATGGCTGCAGAGCAGCCGTGCGTAGTGCTGGTACCGCCCGCAGCTCGAGCAGTGTTGGATTCGGAGCTCGCCGCGACCCGCGCCCTCCCAGAATTCCCGGTCCTCGAGGGTGGGCCGCGGCAACAGCCACTTCGGAACGTCGCTCCAGTCCGGCATTGCCCGGTCCGGCATCAGGCTCCCTCCGTGCCCAGGACGACGGTCCCCTGCGTCGAGAGCCAGCCGCCACTGCCGTGCGCGACCGCGATCTCGGCCCCGGCCACCTGGCTGTCGCCGGCGTCGCCGCGGAGCTGCCGCGTCGCCTCGCACAACAAGAAGAGGCCGCGCATACCGGGATGCGTGCCCGAGAGTCCCCCGCCGTCGGTGTTCGTCGGGAGCGCGCCACCCAGCCGCAGGTTGCCGCCATTGTCGGTCACGAACGCGCCGCCTTCGCCCTTCGCCGCGAACCCGAGGTCCTCCAGCACCACGAGCACCGTGTAAGTGAAGGAGTCGTACATCGCGAACACGTCGACGTCGGTGGGCGTGATTCCGGCCTCGGCGAAGGCCCGAGGGCCGCTCACGGCGGCGGCGGTACGCGTCATGTCGGTCATTGCCGCGATCGAGTGGTGCGTGGTGCCGCCGGCCGCGCCGCGCACGTACACAGGGCGATGCGGGAGGTCGCGCGCGCGCTCTTCGGTGGTCACGATCACGCAACAGCCACCGTCGGAGATCACGCAACAGTCGAGCTTATGCAGCGGATCCGCCACGAGCTTCGACGACATCACGTCGTCGACCGTGATCGGATCGCGATACATCGCGCGTGGGTTGCGCCCGGCGTGCTCCCGCGTCTGTACTGCGATCGATGCGAGCTGTTCCGGTTTGGTGCCGTACTCGTACATGTGCCGCTGTGCGGCCATCGCGTACGCGCCGACGAGGGTGAGCCCGGTCGGGAACTCGTACGCCATCGGGAGTGGCAGCGCCATTCCCCCCCGGCCGCCACCGCCCCCACCGCCGGTCCCGAGCGTGCGCCCCGACGCCGACAGCTGGTTGTTGCCGTACACGATCGCGACCGTGTCGACATCGCCGTTCTGGATGGCGCGGTACGCGTGCATCGCGTGGAACTCGAAGCTGGATCCGCCCACGCTCGACGATTCCAGCCAGCGCGGCGTCAGGCCGAGGTACTCGGCGAGCGCCACCTCGTGCATGCCGCCGTAGCCGGCGCTCGCCAGGCCGCTGACGTCGTCCTTCTCCAGACCGGCGTCGTCGAGCGCGCGCCGGAACGCTTGGGCTTCGAGCATCACCCCGTTCAGCTCCGGCGTCACCGGACCGTCCGACAGCCCGACCCCGACGATGCACACCCGTTGCTGCACGAGCGGGGAAGCTAGCCCACGGCGAGCGACGTAAACTTCGCGTCATGCGCATGGACGACATGATCCTTGTCAGCGTCGACGATCACGTCGTGGAACCGCCCGATGTGTTCGAGCACCACCTGCCCGCGAAGTACAAGGACATCGCGCCGCGGATCGAGCACATGCCCGACGGCTCCGACCGCTGGCGGTTCCTCGACTTCGACATCCCGAACGTCGGGCTCAACGCCGTGGCCGGGCGCCCGCCCGAGGAGTACGGCATGGATCCGACGAGCTTCGACGAGCTCCGGCCCGGCACCTACGACGTGAAGCAGCGCGTGCTCGACATGTCGGCGAACGGCGTGCTGGGCTCGCTCAACTTCCCGTCGCTCCCCGGTTTCGCGGGGCGCCTCTTCGCGGCGCTCGACGACAAGGACGCCGCGCTCGCACTGTGCCGCGCGTACAACGACTGGCACATCGAGGAGTGGTGCGGCGCCGCGCCCGACCGCATGATCCCGCTCGCGATCCCGCCCATCTGGGACCCCGTTGCGCTGGCGGACGAGGTGCGCCGGGTCGAGAAGCTGGGTTGTCACGCGATCACGTTCCCGGAGAATCCGGTGCCCCTCGGCCTGCCCAGCCTGCACTCCGATCACTGGGACCCGTTCTGGCGCGCGTGCAACGACGAGGGGACGATCGTCAACATGCACATCGGTTCGTCGTCGAAGTTGGTTGTCACCGCGGAGGATGCACCCGTCGATGTGATGATCACGCTTTCACCCATGAACATCGTGCAAGCCGCGGCCGACCTCATCTTCTCTCCGGTGTTCAAGAAGTTCCCCGACGTCACCGTCGCGCTCTCCGAGGGTGGGATCGGCTGGATCCCCTACTTCCTCGAGCGCGTCGACCACTCCTACACCGCGCACAAGGCATGGACCTTCGCCGACTTCGGCGACAAGCTTCCGAGCCAGGTCTTCATGGAACGGGTGATCCTCTGCTTCATCGAGGACGACTTCGGCGCCCGTCACGCGCGCGAGATCGGCACGAGCCGGATCTGCATCGAGACCGACTACCCGCACAGCGACGCGATCTGGCCCACCGCGCCGGAGCGGCTGATGCAGGGATGGGCGGCGACCGACCTCACCGACCACGAGATCGACGCGATGACCCACGAGAACGCGATGCGCTTCTTCCGCTTCGACCCCTTCTCGATTCGCGCGCGCGAGCAGTGCACGGTCGGCGCGTTGCGGGCGGAGGCGGCCGGGCACGACGTGTCGATCCAGTCGAAGGGCCGGCGGGTCGAGCACCACGAGCCGATGACGATGGCCGGGTTCTCGCCGACCGCGTGAGCTCTCACGTTCGCCACAACCGCGCGTTCTGGGACGCGGACGCCGACAGCTATCAAGCCGCTCATGGCGATCAGCTCGCGCGTGCGCCGTTGGCGTGGGGGGCGTATCGCGTCCCCGAGTCGGAGCTGCAGGTGCTGGGTGACGTCACCGGGCGACGCGTGCTCGAGCTCGGATGCGGCGCCGCGCAATGGTCGATTGCACTCGCCGAACGCGGGGCGCGCGCCATCGGCCTCGACATCTCACACGGGCAACTGCTGCACGCCCGCCGGTCCGCGCCGAACCTACCGCTGGTCCACGCGAACGGCGAGCAGTTGCCGTTCTCGGACAAGTGTTTCGACATCGTGTTCTGCGACCACGGCGCGTTGAGCTTCTGCGACCCCGACGTCAGCGTGCCCGAATGCGCCCGCGTGCTGCGCTCGGGTGGGCTGCTCGCGTTCTGTTGCACCCACCCCATGCTGTATCTCACCTGGGACGACGCGCGGGAGCAACAGACCCGCAAGCTGCACATCGACTACGCCCAGCTCGGCCGGATGGCGCTCGACGAGGGCACGATCGACTGGGTCCTGCCCCCGGGCGCTTGGATCAGGGTCTTGCGCGCGAGCGGCCTCGAGGTCGAGGGTCTGGTCGAGCTGTGCGCGAGCGAGGGCGCATCGACGACCTACGTCGAGTTCGCTCCGCCGAAATGGGCGCGGCGCTGGCCGGCCGAGTGGATCTGGAAGGCGCGGCGGCGCTGAGCCGAGGGACGCGCACGAGGGCCGCGGCTTCTGCGCGTCCCGCCGCGCGTAGCGTTCGGCGGATGCGTCCGCGAACGGCCAAGCGCCTCGGAATCCTCGCCATCGTCGTCGCCGCCACCTCGGCCGGTTGCTCCTCGAGCTCATCGTCGAAGGCGGAACCGTCCACGAGCACGTCAACCCCACCGACGACAGGGGCGCATCAAACCAAGGCGGGACTCGAGAAGATCAAGCACGTCGTGATCATCATGCAGGAGAACCGGTCGTTCGACTCGTACTTCGGCACGTACCCGGGTGCGGACGGAATTCCGTCGAAGAACGGCCGGTTCACGGTGTGCCTGCCGCGTCCGTCGGGCGGGTGCCAGGCACCGTTCCACGACGCATTCGACGCCAACAGCGGCGCCGGCCACGGCCACCCCGACGCGATCAAAGATATCAACGGCGGTCGGATGGACGGGTTCGTCCGGCAAGCCACGTCGAGCAAACGTGCCTGTCTCGGCGTCCAGGACCCCGCGTGCGCGCACGGCCTCCAGTCCGACGTGATGGGATATCACGACGCCCGCGAGATCCCGAACTACTGGACGTACGCGAAAGACTTCGTCCTCAACGACCGCTTGTTCGAGCCGGTCACGTCGTGGAGCCTTCCGCAGCACCTCTACATGGTCTCGGCGTGGTCGGCAAAGTGCGCATCGCGCTTGGTGTCGAGCTGTCGCAACGACATCACGGGACCGTATTCGCTCAAGGAGCAGCAGCGCTTCGTCGATCGCGCGATCGCGACCGGGAGCGCGCCCGTACACGACGCGTGGACCGACATCACCTATCTCCTCCACAAACAGCACGTCAGTTGGGGCTACTACGTCGAAACCGGGAAGGAGCCCGACTGCGCCAACGACGCCGCGACGTGCACGGCCCCGCCGCAGGACTACAAGACTCCCGGGATCTGGAACCCGCTTCCCCTGTTCAGCGACGTCCAGCAGGACGGACAGCTCAAGAACGTGCAACCGGTAGAGTCGTTCCGCGCCGCGGCCAAGGCCGGGAAGTTGCCGGCCGTGTCGTGGATCACTCCCGCCCAGGTCCACTCCGAGCATCCACCTGCCGGCGTCCACGCCGGGCAAGCGTGGGTGACCAATCTCGTCAACGACGTGATGCGGGGGCCCGACTGGAGCTCAACGGCGATCTTCGTGTCGTGGGACGACTGGGGCGGCTTCTACGACCACGTTGCGCCTCCGGCGGTCGACGGGAACGGCTACGGCCTGCGCGTACCCGGCCTCGTTATCTCGCCCTACGCGAAGCGCGGATTCATCGATCATCAGACGCTGAGCCACGACGCGTACCTGAAGTTCATCGAGGACGTGTTCCTCAACGGTCAACGTCTGGACCCGGCGACCGACGGTCGACCCGACCCCCGACCCCTGGTACGCGAGAGCGCACCACAACTCGGCGACCTCGCGAACGACTTCGACTTCAACCAATCCCCCCGCGCACCCGAAATACTTTCGCCGAACCCTCGACCCGGCCCGGCCTCCTCGATCGCGGGGTGACGCGCCTGCGTGGTCGTCAGCGGCGCTCGAAGGTGACCCCGGCCGCCTCTCGGTCCCAGGTGTGCTCCGTGACACCCTCGTCCCGCAGCTGGTACTTGAGCACCCGCCCGACGGGGTTGCGGGGAAGATCGGCGCGGAACTCGATGTAGCGCGGGATGGCAAAGAAGGGCACGCGGTCGGCGACCCAGCGGCACAGCTCCTCCTCGCCGACTCGCGAATCCTGCTGCAGCACTGCGGTGACTTTGACGTCGTCCTCGCCGAGCGGGCTCGGGACCGCGTGCACCGCCACGTCCTTGATCGCGGCGTGGCCGTACAACACCTTTTCCATCTCGAAGCTCGAGATGTTCTCGCCCCGGCGACGCAGCGCGTCCTTCTTGCGGTCGACGAAGTAGATGTAGCCGTCCTCGTCGATGCGCCCGAGGTCGCCCGTGTGGAACCAGAGGTTGCGGTTCGCCTCGACTGTGGCGTCGGGCCGCTTCCAGTACCCGGCGAACATGAGATTGGGACCGGTCGGCCGGCAGACGATCTCGCCGACCTCGCCGGCCTCGACCACTACGTCGTCGTCGTCGACGAGGCGCACCTCGAACTCGTGGCGGTTGGGCTTGCCCGCGGCGCCGGGCTTGTTGGGCTCACCGGCATCGAGCATCGAGATGAGCGATGCCTCGGTGA
>JAUZEM010000014.1 GCA_030839005.1 Actinomycetota bacterium
TCGAGGAAGCGCGTGAGCCGACGGGGCGCGTCGAGGAAGTCGAGCGCATGGCGAGTGGGCGGTGTGTCGACGACGATGAGATCGAAGTCGCCTTCGTCGTGCAGCTGGTGCAACTTCTCCATCGCCATGTATTCCTGGGTGCCGCCGAGCGCACCGGAGACGTTGCGGTAGAAGGTGTTGTCGAGGATTCGTTTCGCCTGTTCGGGCGACGCCGCGTTCCGTGCGACGAGCAAATCGAACGTCGACTTCGTGTCGAGCATCATTGCCGACAGGCGTCCATCTCCGGCAACGGCGTCGTTGGCGTTCCTCCCGATGTCCGCCCAGAGCTCGTGATCGATCTCGGTCGGATCGTTGGTGAGGTGCTCGATGCCCAGAGCGTCGGCGAGACGGCGAGCAGGATCGATCGTCACGACGCACGCGTTGTGTCCCCGCCGCGCGCTTTCGAGTGCGAGCACGGCTGCAGTTGTGGTCTTGCCCACGCCGCCGGTGCCACAACAGATGACGACTCGGCGGTCGTTGACGAGATCCTCGATCCGGATCGTCACAACTGCTCGATTCCGCGCGCGAACGCGTCGGCGAGCGTGTCGAGCTGGGGACGCGTGATGTCGGGGTTGAACACGAACGGCAGCTCGATCTGCGGCAGCGGCAGTCGCTCGCGGAGTCGCTGGATCTGCTCGTGTTGGAGGGCTCGGCGCTCCTCGAGGAACGCAGCCGCGTGTGCGAGGTCATCGGCTTCGCGCTGGGAGACGAAGCGATCGCACGCGCGTGCATCGTCGAGAATCGCCGTCGCATTCGCCGAGACTGCGACCGGGAGTGGCGCGAAGCAACCGTTGATCACAACCGGCCCGAGCGCCACCCCGGCCCGATCTTCGATCGCGAACGCGGTGTCGACGACCTCGCTCACCGGTGTCTCCTCGGCCAGTGTCACGAGCATCACCTGACAGCGCTTCGGATCGGAGATGAGGCGCACGACGTCCTGCGCCTGCTTGCGGACCGGGCCGACTCGGACCGCGTCGAGCAGACCGCGGGCCGACAACAGGAATGACACCGCGTGTCCGGCCGCCGGGGCGTCGACGATCACCAGGTCGGCCGAGCGCGATTCCTCGATCGACTTCACCTTGCCGAGCACGAGGATGTCCTTCATGCCGGGAACGGCGGTGGCGACCACGTCGAGTGCACCCGACGCCGCGAGCCGCTTGGAGATGCGCTTCATGCCGTGGGTCACGAGATAGTCGACGAGCGCGGCGTCGGGTGTCAGGAACCGGGCCCGCACCCCGACCTCCAGATCGACCTCTTCGTATCCGAGCGCCGGGGCGTCGAACATGGAGGGCAGACCCGACTTTCCTTCGACCTCGACGATGAGCACCGACCGACCGGCGCGCATGGCCGTGACGGCGAGGGCGGCAGTGACGGTGGTCTTGCCGACGCCTCCCTTGCCGGCGACGATGACGACGCGGGAGGTCGAGCAGAATTCGGCCACCTCCATTGCTCCATCGTACGAGGTGCGTGCTACGACTGAGCGGTGCGGTGGCGTCGGTTACTCGTGGGAACGGGCGGCTGCGCGCTGCTCGCAACCTCGTTTGGAGCGGTCGCCGGCGCGCAGAACGTGAGCGACGGTCGCATCGATGTCGTACAGGTCAACGGCCTGATCGATCCGGCCAACGCCGCACTCATTCGTTCGTCGCTTCGCGACGCGGAGCGCGTGCATTCCGCGGTCGTCGTCTTCCAGATGGACGCGTCGGGAGCGGTTGACGTCGACGTGAACGCGTTGCTGAACGACGTTACCCACGCGAGCGTCGCCGTCACAGTCTGGGTCGGACCGTCGGGCGGTGGCGCGCGCGGCGCGGCCGCGCTGCTCGCGCGCTCGGCCGACTTCGCCGCCGTCGCGCCGGGCGCACACCTCGGACCGGTCGATCCCATCCGCTTCGATGACACCTCGTTCACGGTGGCCGCGCCGTTGAAGGACGTGACCGCCAAGGCCGCGACCTTGCTCGAGTTCATCGGACTCCTCGACGGCCGGACCTTCGAGACCGCCGCCGGTCCCGTCAAGCCGTCGACGATCAAGGTCGTCGAGCTCAACGGCCGCCAGGTGCGGGAGCCCAAGGGCGAGGTCCACTTCCGCAAGCTCGGGCTCGGCCCGCAGGTCGCGCACACACTGGACGCACCCTGGGTCGCGTATTTCCTGTTCGTCGCGGGGCTGGCGTTGATCGTGTTCGAGTTCTTCTCGGTCGGCGTCGGCGTGGCCGGATTCGTCGGCGCGATGACACTGATCGGTGCTTGCTTCGGATTCTCTCACCTGCCGGTCGCGCCATGGGCGGTCGCGCTCTTGGTGGTCGGTGTGTTGGGCCTGGCTGTCGACGTGCAAGCCGGCACCCTCGGCCCGTGGACCTTTATCGGCGCGGGATCGCTCGTCGCGGGGTCGGTCTGGCTCCTCGGTGGCTCGTCGCGCCTCGATCCCGCATGGTGGGTGCTCGTGCTCGTGATCGGCGGCACCGTGGTTTTCATGCTCTCGGGCATGACCGCGATGGTGCGGTCGCGCTTTTCGACACCGACGATCGGACGCGACGACCTCGTCGGCGAACTGGGACTCGCGGAGGCCGACGTCGATCCCGACGGCGTCGTGAGGATTCGCGACGCGCTTTGGCGCGCGCGCACCAACCGCGCCACGCCGATCCGCACCGGAGACCGGGTTCGGGTCGTTTCGATCGAGGGCGTCGTGCTGGAGGTCGAGCCGGAAACCGGTGGAGCGCGCGATCACCGCGAGCGACGCCGCGGCTCCTGACCAGCCCGTTTGTCTCGACCCCCTGCCAGGGATACGTTCCGCGTCGTTCAGGGTGCCGCGGGATGGAGTAGGGCTTGGCGCTCAGCATCATTCATGAAACCTGGCATCTCCGGGCCTCGTGCCGAGGCCCCGAGTCGGCGTTGTTCTTTCCGCCTTCGGTCGCCGAACGGCGCGACGTGCGAGAAGCGCGCGAGGCGAAGGCCAAGACGATCTGCGCGGAGTGCAGCGTGCAACAGGAGTGCCTCGAGTTCGCGTTGCGCGTGCACGAGCCCCACGGCATCTGGGGCGGCCTGACCGAAGCCGAGCGTCGCCGCCTCCTTCCCGACCCCTGACCCGGGCAGCTCCGCGCGAGATATAGGCGCGCGATGGTGTTGCTAGCGCCCGCGCTAGCACCAGTGCTATTGCGCTGTCGCGGCTGTTCGCTGACGGTTGATGTCGCGGGGCATCGCTGACACTTCTCGGTTGGCTGTGAACGATTGGGTTCATGGCCGGGAAGGTGCTCGCGATGGACGTGAAGATGTTGGTGG
>JAUZEM010000063.1 GCA_030839005.1 Actinomycetota bacterium
TGCGAGACCTTCCGGGGGCTTCGTCCGGCGACAGTTCCCCGCGTCGGCTGTTGGCAACACGGATTTACCGGATCAAACACCGGCCGCTGCAGGCATTGCGCAGCCGGTCGGTAGGAGCAGAACATGAGTGAGACCTTCGACCGTTCACAACTGGACGGGAAGGATCGCGAACAACTCTCGGAGATTGCCTCCGCGCTCGGCGTCAAGGCGGTCAGCCGGATGCGCAAGGCCGATCTGGTCGAGGCGATCGTCACCGCCGCTACCGGTTCGAACGGCGCAGAGCGGTCGTCACTGCGGAAGATCCGCTCGACCCAGGCCTCGGGCGGCGACGATCTCGCGTCGATCGCCGAGGAAGAGAACGCGCTGGCGGCCGGGGCGGATTCCGTCGATGAGATGGCGCTCATCCGACCTCAGCGGCGCGCCACGACCGGCAATCCCAGCTCGGGCAACGGCAGCGACTCGGACTCGTCGTCGAATGGCAGCGGAACGGTTACCTCCGCGTACGAGACCGGTACGACCGGGACCGAGGCGGACGCCGCGACGGCTCGCGACGACGCGCCGGACGACGACGTCAACGAAACGGACACGGGTTCGGTCGACCGTGCTCACCAGGGGCAGCAGCAGTGGCGTGACGACGACGGGTCGGGAAACAAGCGTCGTCGCCGGCGTCGTGGTCGCGACCGCGAGCGCAATCCCGCCGACGGTCGTGTCGAGCGCGAGGGTCGTCCCGAGCGCGTCGAACGAGGCGACGACTACGGCGGTGAGCTGATCGACATCGAAGGTTTGCTCGATCTGCGCGACGAGGGCTACGGCTTCCTACGCGCGTCCGGATACCTCGCCGGCCGCAACGATGCCTACGTTTCGGCGTCGCAGGTGCGGCGCTTCGGTTTGCGCAAGGGCGATCACGTCAAGGGAGCAACCCGTCCGCCCGCCAGCAGCGAGAAGTATCCCGCGCTCGTGCGCGTCGACCTCATCAACGAGATCAGCATCGAAGCCGCGCGCCACCGCGTTCGCTTCGAAGACCTCACGCCGTTGTTCCCCGACTCGCGGCTTCGACTCGAGCTCGACGGCAGCCCGGGCGAGATCACCGGACGCATCATCGACCTGATCGCGCCGATCGGAAAAGGTCAACGGGGAATGATCGTGTCGCCGCCCAAGGCAGGCAAGACCACGATCATCAAGCAGATCGTCTATTCGATCGAGCGCAACAACCCCGAGTGCCACGTCATCGTGCTCCTCGTCGACGAGCGTCCGGAAGAGGTCACCGACATGCGCCGCCACGTGCTGCGCGCCGATGTGGTCGCGTCGACGTTCGACCGGCCTTCCGAGGAGCACTGCCACATCGCAGAGCTCACGATCGAGCGCGCCAAGCGTCTGGTCGAGTGCGGCAAGGACGTCGTGATCATTCTCGACGGCATCACCCGTCTGGCGCGCGCGTACAACCTCGCGGCGCCGGCCTCCGGCCGGATCATGTCGGGCGGTATCGACGCCGGCGCGCTCTACCCGCCGAAGAAGTTCTTCGGAGCCGCCCGCAACGTCGAAGAGGGCGGATCACTCACGATCCTTGCCACCGCGCTCGTCGAAACGAATTCGAAGATGGACGAGCACATCTTCGAGGAGTTCAAGGGCACCGGGAACATGGAGCTGCGACTCGACCGCCGCACCGCCGACCGGCGCATCTACCCCGCAATCGACGTCGAGCAGTCGAGCACCCGCCACGAGGAGCTGCTGTTCGACCGCAACGACCTCCAGCAAGTCTGGAAGCTCCGGCGGGTGCTCGGTGCACTCGAGGGTGGCTCCGGGCTCGAGCTGCTGATCGACAAGCTGCGCAGCACCAAGCGCAACGCGGAGTTCCTCACCGAGATCGCCAAGGCTCCGACGGGAATGGGAACCTGATTCGGTCGGTTGCTGCCAAACCGACCCGCATTAGACTGGAACGACGATGAAGACCGACATCCACCCCGAGTACGTCGAGTGCAAGGTGCACTGTTCGTGCGGAAACGAATTCGTCACCCGCTCGACCGCGCCGACGCTGCGTGCCGAGTTGTGCTCCGAGTGCCATCCCTTCTACACGGGCAAGCAGAAGCTCGTCGACACCGGTGGCCGGGTCGAGCGCTTCCAGCGCCGGGCCGCGAAAGCCAAGAAGAAGGCGTAGCGCCCCATGGCCCGTGCCCAGCCCCGCTACATGGGCGGACAGGCGGTGCTCGAGGGCGTGATGATGCGCGGAGCATCGAAGTGGGCGGTCGCCGTGCGCGGGCGCGACGGTTCGATCAAGGTCGACGTGCGCGATGTTCCGGGCTGGGCCGAGCGGTACAGCAAGCTGCCGGTGGTTCGGGGCGTGATGGCTCTGGTCGAATCGCTCGGGCTCGGCTACCGGGCGCTCACCTGGTCGGCGAATGAGCAGGTGCCCCCGGAGGAGCAGGTCTCCGAAAAGGTGCTCGGCTGGGCGGTCGGGATCGCGGTCGTCGCGTTCAGCGCGTTGTTCATCCTCCTTCCTGCGCTCGCCGGCCGGTCGCTCGGCCACCTCTTCCACGGATCGTTCCCGATCGTCGAAGGCGTTGCCCGACTGGCGATCTTCGTCGTGTACCTGCTGGCGATCGGGCGCATGCGCGACATCCGGCGCGTCTTCCAGTATCACGGGGCCGAGCACAAGTCGATCGCGGCCTACGAGAACGGTGTCGAGCTGACCCCCGAAACTGCGCAGCAATTCTCGACTGCCCACGTGCGCTGCGGCACGAACTTCCTGCTCATCGTGATGGTCGTCGCGATCGTCGTGTACTCCGTGATCCCGCGGCCCAACCTGCTGGTGGTCATCGGGTCGCGGATCGTGCTGATACCCCTGATCGCCGGGTTGAGCTACGAGGTGATCCGGTTGGCGGCCCGGAACATGAACCGCGGGGTCGTGCGGGCGATGATGCGACCCGGGCTCCTGTTGCAGCGGCTGACGACCCGCACCCCCGATCTCGACCAGCTCGAGGTCGCGATCACCTCGTTGCGGGCCGTGATGACGGCGGAGCAGCTCGCCGACGTCGATGCGCGTGTGGGTCTCCTGGTTCCGGCCGTCGCTCCCGCCGTCTGAGCGCCTCAGGCGCGGCGGGCGGACGACGTCGTCGCCCAGGCGGCGACCGTGGCGCGGATGGCCGAGGTTTCCAGCGCGATGAAGTCGTCGTCGTGCGCCGCGTCACCGTGGTCGAGCCAGTCGAGGACTGCGTCGACGAGATGGTCGAACAGCGCTTGCGCCGCCCACTCCGCGAGCGCGGCCGCGACGAGTGGAGTGACCACGCCGCGGGCGGCGTTCACGGCGACGTCGCGCAACGACAGCGCGTAGTCGCCGAATTGGGGTTCGCGGGCCGCGTGCCTCCACAGCAGGCGGAAGCCGTCGGGCCACTCGCGAGCGACCTCGAGGAGCGCGCGGGTGCTGCCCTCGGCCTCGAGCCCCTGTGCGATGTTGGCCAGGAACAGCTCGACCTGGCGCTCGAAGACCTGCTCGAGCACCGCGCGGTAGAGCAACTCCTTGGTCTGGAAATGGCGATAGACGATCAGCTTGGTGATCCCGGCGGTCGCCGCGATCTCGTCCATCGACGTCGCCGCGTAGCCCGCGTGCGCGAAGGCCTCTGCCGCGGCCTGGAGCACCGCCTCACGCCGGGCGGGGTTCCGTCCGGCGCGAGCTCGCGGGGGCGCGAGCGCGCGTGCGGGTTCGATTGCCATGATGTAACTCTAGCGTATACACTCTGCGCCGTGAGCAACCTCCAGTTGACGTGGTCCGAGGCCGAGCTGCTGGCGAACGACGACGTGGCGGAGCCGCTCGTCGCGGGCGGAGTCCGTTGTCACGGTGGATTCGGCGACGACGGGCGCTACGTGTCGCCGCGCGCGAAGAACCGCGTGCCGGCGACAGAGGCGTGGCAACAGTCACACCGCGAGCTGTTCGACGCTGACATTCTCGACGCACCTATAGAGCTGTGGCCCGAGGCCTTTCCGAACGTCGCGCAGACGAAACACTTGCTGCGCGAGGGCATACCCGGACCGACGATCAGCGCGCTCACGCGCATCGGGACGGTCGAGGGCTTCGGCTCGATGATCCGTGCGGTCAACGTCGAACAGATGCAACGGAACTTCGCGGAGAGCATCGACGGCACGGCAATCGCGCATCTCCAGAGTGGTCTCTTCGAAGCGCACGCGCGCGACGAGGCGGGCTGGGAGGAAGAGGCGGGTCACCGGCAGATGTGGTTCGCGGCGCGCGACCTCGCGTTCGAGAACCCGGTGACCGAGGACATGACGCAGACGATGCTCGTGCGCATGGGCATCGTTCCCGCGGGCGGCAAGCCGCCGTCCCCGGAAGAGGTTCGCCGCAACGCGGAGGCGGTGCGCCGCTTCCCGGATCTCGACCTCTCGCTGGAGATGATGGTGCGGCGGATGGTCGGTTTGCTGTTCATCGAGGTCTCGGCGTTCCATACCTTCGCCTGGGCCGAAGAGGTGCTCTCGGACACCGAGCTCCTGGCGGGCGACGCTCGCGCCGCCGAGCTCGTTCGGTTCATCCGCGCCGACGAGACCCCGCACGTCGAATACCTGCGCACCGCGCTCACCGAGATGCGCGACCGCACGTTCGTAGGGGAGTCGGGTGCGACCGTCTCCGGCGCACAAGTGATCGGAACGCTGTGGGACACCGCGCTCGAGCAGTCGCTCGGAGCCAATCGGGAGAGCTTCCTGCGCACGGCGATGGGGGAAGTCGAACACGCGCTCGCCTCGCATCCGCGTCGCGACGACATCCTCGATGGCTTTCGGGCGCTGGGCTCGGAGGGGGAGTGGGCGGTGTCGCCGTGAAGTTCGGGGTCTTCTACGAACACCAGCTCCCGCGCCCGTGGACCGACGAATCCGAGTACCGCCTGATCCAGGATGCGCTCGATCAGATCGCGTATGCGGACTCCCTCGGCATCGATTACGCGTGGGAAGTGGAGCACCACTTCCTCGAGGAGTACTCGCACTCGAGCGCCCCGGAAGTGTTCCTGGCCGCCGCGTCGCAACGCACCAAGAACATCCGGCTCGGGCATGGCATCGTGCAAACGCCGCCGCCGTTCAACCATCCCGCGCGGGTCGCGGAGCGTGTCGCGATGCTCGACCTCGTGAGCGGCGGCCGTGCCGACTTCGGAACCGGCGAATCGTCGTCGGAAGCCGAGCTCGGCGGGTTCATGGTCGACCCCGATCGCAAACGTGCGATGTGGGAAGAGGGCCTGCGGGTGGCGGTGCGGTGCATGACCGAAACGCCTTTCACCGGTCACACCGGCGAGTTCGTGACGATGCCCCCGCGGAACGTCGTACCCAAGCCCCGCCAGAAGCCGCACCCGCCGCTCTGGGTCGCGTGCAGCCGGCGCGAGACGATCCGTCTCGCGGCGCAGAAGGCGATCGGTGCGCTGGCATTCGCGTTCGTCGATCCCGAAGAGGCGAAGTACTGGGTCGACGACTACTACACGACGCTGGCGAAGGAAGCCGTACCTCTCGGCGACGCGGTGAACGCGAACCTCGCGTGCGTCACGACCTTCATGTGTCACGAGAACGAGGACGAAGCGATGCGCCGCGGGATCGAGGGCGCGAACTTCTTCGGCTACTCACTCGCGCACTACTACGTCTTCGGACGGCACCGGCCTGCGGTCACGAACGTATGGGACGAGTTCCAGCAACGACGCGCCGAACACGGCTACGACCCCGAGGCCGCGATCGCGGCGTCGGCCAACCAGGAGCGGCTCGGTGCGAAGGTGGTGGAGCAGGGCATCGGCGGCTTGCGCGGTGCGGTCGGAACGCCTGATCAACTCCGCGACTACTTGCGGCGGTACGAGGAATGTGGTGTCGACCAGGTGATCTTCTGTTTCCAGGCCGGCAAGAACCGCCACGACCACATCATGGAGGCGCTCGAGCTGTTCGGCCGCCAGGTCCTCCCCGAATTCAAGGACCGCGACGAAAAGCACGAACGCGAAAAGCGGGCACGCCTCGCGCCGGTGATCGACGTGGTCATGGCCCGAAAGCCTGCCGACGACCATCCGCCGCTGCCGGCCGACGAATATGCATTCCCGGCGATCCCGCGCGCGATGGCCGATCGCAACGGCTCCGACGAGTTCCATCAGATGCTCGACCAGTTCGCGGAGCAGTCGGCGATCGGCCCGGGCGGTATCGAGGGCCTGATCAGCGGTCGCTAGTCGATGCGGTGGTGCCGGTACCCTCCGAATCGATGTTCGAACAGCTCGCCGCGCTCTCCGAGGAGCTCGATCGGCTCGAGGCCGACCTTCCCCGTATCTACGCGGCGGGCGACCGCCGGGCGTCGCGCGACGCGGGGCGCCGGCATCAGGAGCTCAAGCCGGTCGTCGAGGCCTACGACCAGTGGAAGAGGCTGTCGCAGGATGTCGAGGACGCCCACGAGCTGCTCGAGGGCCTCACCGATCCGGGCGAGCGCGACTCCTGGCGCGCGGAGCTCGCGGACCGAGAGGCGCAGCTCGCGGCGCTCGAGGTCCGGATCAAGGAGCTCCTGCTCCCGCACGATCCGAACGAGGGTCGCAACGTCATCATCGAGATCCAGGGAACCGAGGGCGGCGAGGAGGCCAACCTCTGGGCCGGCGATCTTTACCGCATGTACCAGCGATTCGCCGAGCGCCACGGCCTGAAGACGGAGGTGCTCTCGAGCCAGCCGTCGGAGCATGGCGGCTACCGCGATGTCACCTTCCTCGTGAAAGGCGACGACGCGTGGAGCCGCCTCAAGTACGAGGGCGGGCCGCATCGCGTGCAACGGGTCCCGGTGACCGAGAGTCAGGGACGCATCCACACGAGCGCGGCGACGGTGGCGGTGCTGCCCGAGGCCGAGGACGTCGATGTCGAGATCGACCCCAACGATCTCGACATCGACGTGTTCCGCGCGACCGGTCCCGGCGGTCAATCGGTGAACACGACCGATTCCGCGGTGCGGATCACCCACAAGCCGACGGGTCTCGTCGTGACGTGCCAGGACGAGAAGAGCCAATTACAAAACAAGGACAAGGCGATGCGCATACTTCGCTCGCGCCTGTTGCAAGCCGAACAGGACCGCCAGAACGCGGAGGTCAGCGCGGCGCGACGCGGGCAGGTGAAGGGTGGCGGCCGCTCCGAGAAGATCCGCACCTACAACTACAAGGACAACCGGCTCACGGATCACCGCATCCCCATCACCCTGCACTCACTCGACCGGGTGCTCGACGGTGAGCTCGACGACGTGGTCGACGCGCTCGCGGCCGACGAACGCGCCCGCCAGCTCAGCGGCGAGTGACGCCACTCCGATGACCGGTGCTTCGAGGTCCGGTGCTTCGCGGTCCGGTGCTTCGCGGTCCGGTGCTTCGAGGTCCGGTGCTTCGAGGTCCGGTGCTTCGATGACGTGGCGTGAGCTGCGAGTCATGGCGCGGCGTGAACTGGCACGCGCGGGCATCGGTCCCGCCGAGGCGGAAGCGAGGTTCATCCTCGAACACGTGTCGGGGTACGACACCGGCGACTGGCTCGAGATCGCCGACGCCGCTCCGCCCGCGCGAGCGGTGCGGAAGCTGCGCGACCTGGTGCGACGCCGGGTCGCGGGGGAGCCG
>JAUZEM010000085.1 GCA_030839005.1 Actinomycetota bacterium
TCGCGGAGAACGACGCCGCGATCCGCGTCTACGAACGGCTCGGATTCGCGACCAGCGCCGCATTCGACACGCTCATCGTGAAAGCGCCGAGCTGATCTCGTCGACGACGGCCTCGGGTCCGTCGACGCCGGCGTCGACGACGAGCGTTGCGAGGGCGCGGTAACGCTCGTCGCGCGCCGTGAACTGTGCTGCGAACTGTGCTGCGAACTGTGCTGGGAGCGTGCCCGGCGCGCCGCCGGCGACGAACGGCCGGTGACGGTCGTCGGGAACGCGTGCGATCCGGGCTGCGAGCACAGAAGGCATCGCCCGCAGGTACACCACGTCGTGCAACGACATCGCGGCCGCGGCGAAGGGCTCCATGGGCGCGGCGGCCGCGGCCGCGATCACTGCCGCCACGTTGCTCGAGAGGGCGAAGACCAACGCCTCCGCCTCGCGGAGATGCAGCGCATCGGCGCCCGCGGCGGCCGCGATCTCACGGGCCGTGTGGCCGGTTTGACTCTCGAGAACGACGTCGTTGTCGACAAACGTGCGGTCCAGCCGGTCCGCGAGCAGTATTCCCACGGTGGTCTTGCCCGAGCCCATGAGGCCGACGAGCACGACGTGGCGCGTCGAGGTCATTGTCAAAGAGTTCGCGGTCAAGAGCTCGCGGTCAAGAGCTCGCGCCTCCGATTCGCATCATCCATGGCGAGAGTGCCGTCCGGACGCTAGATCAAGGTTGGATATGGGCATTGCTCGTATCCGGGCCGGGCGAGTCCCGCTTCGATAGATTCTGTTCATGCGCGTGCCCCCTGCCCGGGTGTGCTTCCCGGCCGAAGACCGCGCCGAGATCCTCGCCCGGATCGATCAAGCCCTCATCACGGGCCAGCTCACGTTGGGGCCGATCGGCCGCGAGCTCGAAGCCGCGTTCTCCAAGCGGCACTCCACGGCGCACGCGGTCGCCGTGAGCTCGGGCACTGCTGGGCTCGAGATCATCCTGCGTGCGCTCGGCGTCGAGGGCCGCGAAGTGATCGTTCCCGCCAACACGTTCTTCGCGACCGCCGCGGCCGCAGTCCATGCCGGAGCGCGGGTGGTCTTCGTCGATTGCGACCCCGAGACGATGGCGTTCGACCTCGCCGACGTCGAGTCCCGGCTCGGGCCCGAAACCGCGGCGGTGATCGCGGTCCATATCGGCGGGCTCATCAGCCCCGCGCTCCCGGCGCTGGCGCGGCTGTGCCGCGACCGGGGCGTACCGCTGGTCGAGGACGCCGCCCACGCGCACGGCAGCGCGCTCGGTGGGCAGAGCGCCGGGACGTTCGGTATCGCGGGCGCGTTCTCGTTCTACCCGACCAAGGTCGTGGCGGGAGGCGAAGGCGGCATCATCGTGACCGACGACGACGGGATCGTCGAGGCGGCGCGTGGTTACCGCGACCAGGGCAAAGCATCGTTCCTCACCAACTTCCACACGCGCCTCGGCGCGAATTGGCGCATGAGCGAACCGCACGCGGCGATCGCGCAGTCGCAGCTGACGCGGCTCGACGAGTTCATCGCGGCGCGCCAGGCGCTCGCCAAACGTTACGACGCCGCGGTCGAGGATCTCGGGCTACGGCCCGTGCCCATTCCCGCCGAGGCGCACTGCAACTACTACAAGTACGTCGCGTTCCTGCCCGCCGGCGTCGATCGTGGCGTACTGAAACACGCGATGCGCGAGCGGTTCGACATCGGGCTCCCGGGCGAGGTCTACGACACGCCGCTCCACCAGCAGCCCGTTTTCGAGGCGTTCGCCGATCGCGCGCTGCCGGGCGCGGAATTCATCGGCGCGCGCCACATCTGCCTACCCTTGTATCCGTCGCTCAGCGAGAGTGATGCCGATTACGTCGTGGCGTCCCTGGCGACGGCGCTCACCGAGATGGGCCTGCGTTGAGCAACGAACTGATCGCGATCACCGGCGGCTCGGGCTTCGTGGGGTCGCACGTCGTCGATGCGCTCCTCGGCGCGGGGTACGACGTGCGGGTGATCGACCCGAAGCCGCCGATGCAGCCCAACGTCGAATGGGCCGACGTCGACATGCTCGACCAGGATTCCGTCACCGACGCGCTGAAGAACGCGCACGCAGTCTTCCACCTCGCGGCCATGGCCGACGTGAACGACATCGTCGCCGACCCGGCCGGGAGCGTCGCGCTCAACACCCTCGGCGTCGCGCGCGTCCTCGAGGCGGGCCGTCGTTCCGACGCCGGCCGCGTCATCGTCTCGAGCACGGTGTGGGTGTACGCGGCGACGCACGGCGACGTCGTCGACGAGACGACACCCTTCGACCTCGAGACCGACCGCCACCTGTACGTGTCGGAGAAGATCGCGGCCGAGATGTTCTGTCGCGACTACGCGACGCTGTTCGGCCGCCCGTACACGGTGCTGCGCTACGGAATCCCGTTCGGGCCGCGCATGCGCAGCGACCTCGTCGTCGCCGCGTTCCTCCTGCGCGCGCTTCGGGGTGAGCCGTTGCGAATCGACGGCGACGGCTCCCAGGAACGCCGCTTCGTCTACGTCGAGGACCTCGCCGCCGCGCACGTGCTCGCGCTCAAACCCGAGGCGAAGAACCGCACGTACAACCTCGAATCCGCCGAAGCCATCTCGATTCGCCGGCTCGCGGAGACTGTGCGCGACCTGGTGGGCGATGTCGAGGTGACCTTCGGACCGACGCGCCCGGGTGACTACCGCGCCCGCATCGTCCGGAGCGACCGGGCTCGTGACGAGCTCGGGTGGCTCCCCGAGCACACCTTCGCCGACGGGCTGCGCAAGACGCTCGAGTGGTATCGACAGCAGTACGCCGACTCGTGAACGAGCCCACCCCGCGCCGGATCGCGGTGGTCCCCGCGTACAACGAAGAGCCGACGGTCGCCGCCGTGCTCGAGGAGCTCTATCCGCTCGTCGACGAGCTGGTGGTC
Organism: Actinomycetota bacterium; assembly: GCA_030839005.1. GTDB lineage: Bacteria > Actinomycetota > Acidimicrobiia > IMCC26256 > PALSA-610 > PALSA-610. The sequence goes on from JAUZEM010000085.1 coordinate 2,922, forward strand.
GTGGACGACGGCTCGACCGACGAAACCCGGGCGGAGATCGAACGGTGGATCAGCCGCGGTCGCCCGAAGTGCCGTCTCCTCGTCCACGAGGTGAACCGCGGCATGTCGGAGGCATACCACACGGCGCTGACGGAGCTGCGGGAGCGGCTCTCGCGGCACGAGCTCAGCGCGGACGACCTGGTGTTCACCGTGGACGCCGACGGTCAGCACGACCTGCACGTGCTCGACGAGCTGGTCGAGATGACGCGGACCGAACGGCTCGACGCGAACATCGCCCGGCGCGACCTTTCGTATCACGGCCCGTTCAAACGGACGGGCAATTGGGTGCTGTCGAAGTGGGCCAGCGGTTGGGCGGGTGCGAGCCTGCACGACGTGGAATCCGGCTACCGCATCTTCCGCCTCGGAGCGCTCGCGCACGCGCTCGACTTCTACTCGGGCTACCAGTACAGCGAGACCGTCGAGGTCGCGGTCGTGCTCTGCCAGCTCGGTTACTCCGTCCGCAACGATCACGTCGTCCCCGTGCCCGTCGCCCGGTCGCGCACGCGCCTTCGCGACGCGGCGATCGACCTCGCCGTCATCCCGGTCGCGGCCGGACGCGTGTGGCGACGCGACCGGGTGCGCGAGGCGTTCCGCACCGATGCGATCGCGCACCTCGCCGTCGCGAGCGTGCTCGGCGTGCTCATCGCGCTGACCTACCAGCGTTCGACCGACACGGCCTTCACGCTCATCGTGGCGTCGCTCGCGGCCTTCGGTCTCGGCGCGGTGTTCCGCCGCTCCGTCCCGCGGCCTTCGCTCGCGCTGCTCGGGTCGATCCTCGCGCTCGTCGCCGCCTGGCTCATCCCGCAGCGACCCGATGCGGTGAGCGCGATCGTTCTCGCGAGCGTGTTCGGGGTGGGTGCCGCCCTGGCCGCGCCCGTCGTACGGCGCCCGCGCCCGGTTGTGATGGGCGGCGCGTTCGCGGTGCTCGTCGTCGTCGCGATCGCGGGATCGCGCGCCCTGGTGCTCGGCTTCGCCGTCAGCGCGGTGTTCGTCGCGGCGATGGTCTCGCGCTTCGGACCGTTCCGCGTGCGCCGCACACACCGGCTCCGCACAATCGCGCTCGGGAGCGCCCTTGTCGTCGCGGTGAGCGGGCTCACCGGGTATTTCGGTGCGAGCACGGTCGGAGCGACGTGGTTCGGCGGCGGTGTGGTTCACGGATCCCGCGCCTCGGACGAGGTCGCGATCACCTTCGACGACGGCCCGGACGTCACCGCGACGCCCGCGATCATGAAGATCCTCGACGCCGCGCACGTCAAGGGCTCGTTCTTCGTCGTCGGCAAGACCCTCGATACATCCCCCCAGGTCGTGCGCGATCTCGTCGCCGACGGTCAACTGGTGGGCAATCACTCTTATCACCACGACGAGTGGCGATGGCTCGACCCCCGCTACCCGGAGCTCGAACGTACGCAGCAGGCGTTCGCCCGTGAGATCGGTACCTGTCCGATCTGGTTCCGGCCGCCACACGGGCAGCGCACGCCGTTGATGGCGCGGGTGGTAAAGGATCACGGCATGCGCATGGCGATGTGGGACGTCTCCGTGAGCGACCGCGGCGACAACGATGCCCGCTCCATCGCGGACAAGGTGCTGGAGTCGGTGCGCGGCGGATCGATCATCGACCTGCACGCCGGTCTCGACGGCACCTCGATCGCGCACCGTGCGGCAGTCGTCGCCGCGTTGCCGATGATCCTCGACGGTCTGCGGGCGCGCAACCTCCGGCCCGTGCGCCTCGACACGCTCGTCGGCGGACCCGCGTACCAGTCCTGCGACAACCCGCGCACCTGACCCGCGTGCGGATGCACGCCGACGACCGCGCCGACCGCGCCACCGACGAAGTCCCGGGCGCGCGGGCGGTGCTCGCGGTCCTCGTCGCGGCCTGGATCGTCGTGCTCGCGCTGTATCTCCGGCACGCGATCGTCCTGTCGTCCGACAGCGTCAACAACCACGTCCACGTCTGGTACATCGCGCGCGATCTCTGGCACCACGGTCGGCTGCCATGGCGCATGCCGGTGCTCGCGCACGGCGATGCGTACGCGTACCCCTACGGATTCGTCAACTGGACAACGGCCGCGCTCGTCTGGCCGCTCTTCGGCGACTGGGCGGTCACGCTGTGGACCGCGCTCGGCACGATCGGGTGCGTCGTCGCGACCTTCACCGCGTTCCCGGAGTTGCGGCGCGGTTGGTGGGCCGCCGGGGTCCTCGCGAACCCGGCGATCCTCGAGGCGCTGCTGTTCGGTCAGCAGTCGTTCGCCTGGGGAGCAATGCTCCTGCTGTTCGGCGTGGCGGCGTGGCGGCGCGGGCATCACGCGTGGGCGGCCGTCCTCGTCGGCGTCGGACAGGCGAACCACGCGGCCATCGTGTTGCCGATGGGCATGCTGCTCGTGCTTGCCTGCCTGCCCTTCGCCCGCGACCGTCTCGCGATCGTCCGCTGGTACGCGTTGTCGTGCGCGATCGCGCTGCCGGCGGTTTGGCTCGTCTTCGCGTCACCCACCACTGCCCAGACATCCGCGGGCCAGCAGCTGTCCAACTTCTGGGGCACCTTCGGGCCGCGGACGTTCCTCGTGGGGCTTCCCGTCATCTGCGTACTCGTGCGGCGCACGGGCATCCGGGCGCTCGCACCGGTCGGAGTCGTCCTGGCGCTGATGGGCCA
>JAUZEM010000171.1 GCA_030839005.1 Actinomycetota bacterium
TCGAACAGTGTGCGCGTCCCGTCGTCCGCAACGATCTTGCCGTCCTTGGCGAGCATGAAGATCGTGATTGGTGCGTAGTCGTATTTCTTGTGTCCGGTGACGTAGGAGGCGATCACCGAGTAAGGCCCCGCTTGGCCACGGGCCCAGTACCAGTCGTTGATGATCCTCATCAGGCCGACGTTGCCCCAGTTGTGGTCGTGATAGCCGATGCCTGTGGAGGTGTGGCTCTCGTCGCCGATGCGGTAAGTGGCGGTCACCGTGCCCTGCGGCACCGCGGGCAGCCAGCCAAATTCGAGATCGCGCTTCGGGCCGTAGAGCAGATTCCCGGTGCCCGGCCGCCACGGCGGGATCTGGCCGACAAGCGTGACGTCCACGTCGATGTCCTCGATGCTCGCCGTGATGCGGTAGCGGTGAAGGTCGCCGCTGAAGCTGTTGCCGGCGATCCGCACGTCGGCGCCGTCGGTCGCGGCTGACCAGGCTTCCGGCTCGAAGGTCGCCAGCTTCTCGAAACTGCGGCCGTCGGGGAGGTCGAGGTTCAACCGGATGAGCGGCGCCAACGGCTTCTCCGGGGACGCCAGATCCTTGTCCATGAAGACGACGACGAGCTTGGCGCCGTCATCGAGGTGGGCGTCGAAGTACCACCACTCGTAGGTACCGGACCGGCCGTCGGTGCGCGCACCATCCTCGAACGGCTCGACGCGTTCTCTCGCGACGCCGTAGCGCTCGTAGTCCGCGTCGGTCGATGCGAGCACCGCCAGCGGTGCGTATTCCTTCGTGCTCATGCGTTCACGCGACCCGCCGGACAGGCGCCGCAGCGGGGGAAGGGAGGAGCGCTGCGGCGCCGCCGGGGGAAGGGAGCAGCTGACCGCGTGCGGCGGCGAGGATCGTGCGCGCCGCGATCGAGCTGACGAGAACGGTGATCGCTGCGACCAGCACCCAGGCATACGCGCTGCCGCCGGGCGGATGCGTGCGGCTCAAGCACGTCCGCGGCGAGCACATACGCAGCCATCACTGGCGCGGCGAGGAACGGCCCCAAGGTCGCGTCGCGCCCGTCGGCGAGGATCCGTCGCGCACCCTGCCGAAGATAGGCAACCATCAGGCCGACCCAAACGAGTGCAGCGACGAGTCCGAGCCCGTCGCCGATCGCCGCAGGGGCGCCGAACGACTCGTTCGCGAAAAGCCACAGCCCGGTGAGCCCGGAGAGCCCGAGAGCGATGCCAAAGAAGTTCGGTGGAATCCGGACGACGCCGCTTGTGCGGTGGTGCGGAGCGCCGGCTCGCACGACGGTGGCGCGGACGCTGATCGTCTGATCAAAGACGGCCATCCTCAGCTCCCGGGGTAGGTACCGAGCGTCACCTGCAGCGTCGCCTTCGCGCCGTTCTGGTGCGCGATCACGACCGAGACTTTCTGGCCGGGCTTCAACTCGACGAGGACCGCTGCCAGCGCAGCCGTCGTCGGAGTCGGAGTCCCATCGACGGAGACGATCAAGTCTCCGAGGCCGATTCCCGCCCTGGCCGCTGGGCCACCCGCCGTGACCGAACCGACAATCACACCGTGGCCGTTTGTCTCGCCCACGCGCATGCCGAGGAAGGCGCGGTGTGAGTTCACGACTGTACCGTCAGTGACGATCTGGCCGGCGATGTCCTTGACGAGGTTGCTCGGGATCGCGAAACCGATCCCTGGGGCACTGCCGCCACCGAGCTGAGGGTCGGTTGCAGCGAGAGTTGGGATCCCGATCACGCGTCCTTCGATGTCAACGAGCGCGCCGCCGGAGTTGCCGGGGTTAATCGCGGCGCTCGTCTGGATCACGGACGGCAACGTGACGCTGCCGCCTTCTTCCTGCACCGCTTCGCGGAACGCGCTCACGATCCCTTCGGTGACGCTCGACTGCAGTCCCAGCGGGTTGCCGATTGCGATCGCGAGGTCGCCGACCTCGAGCTTCGACGAGTCGGCGAACGTCGCCGGCTTCAAGCCGGCGCCCGAGACCTTGATCACAGCAAGGTCATCGGGTGGGAACGCCCCTACGAGCTTTGCCCGGTACCGCTTGCCGCTCGACGTCGTCACCGTGAACGACGTCGCTCCGCTGACGACATGGTTGTTGGTGACGATGTCGTCGCTCGAGTCGAAGACGATGCCCGAGCCGAGCCCCGTCTGATCCTCGATCTGCACGACCGACGGCGACACAGAGTGCACGACGTTCACGAAGGAGTTCTGCAGTGCAACGCCCGCGACCGTTCTCGTACCGATCGTGCTTGAGTCGGTCGATCTCGTCGCGAACGATATGCCGGCGATCACGGCCGCGGCAATGATCGCGGCAACCAAGAACGCAAACAGGCGCCGGTGCCGCGTAACGGAACGAACAGGGAAACCTCTGATCGTCGACTGCGTCATGGTTGCCTGAGGATCGCCGCACGCAGCGTCTGCGTCTGCGAAGGCAGCACCCATCTGTTGCTCCAGGCCGACCGGAGTTCGGGCGTACCTGCTGGCTGTAACGGTCGGGTCTCGCTACTGGGCGGTTACCTCGACGACAAGGTGCTTCGTCACCGGTTGCTCGCTTTGCGTACTGAAGTCGGCGATCCCGCAGAGGACGTTCAGCTCAGGCATGTAGCCGGCGGCGCAGCCGGGCGGAATCTCGTACCGGACGGCCCGGTAGCCGTGCACCATCCGCTCGGTCCCGTCCTTCGAGAAGCTCGTGACGTCGACGAGGTCGAACTCTTCGAGGCCGCGCTCGCGCATGTCGTCCTCGTTCATATAGACCACGGTGCGCAGGCCCTTCAGGCCGCGATAGCGGTCGTCGTTCGAGTAGATGCTGGTGTTGAACTGATCGTGGGACCGGACCGTCGCCAGCGTCAGACGGCCCTTCCCCGGATCGACATCGTCCGGAAGCGGCGCTGATGAGAACTCGGCTCGACCAGAGGGAGTCAGGAAGACACGCTCCCGTGCCGGCTGTGCGACGCGGAAGCCGTGCGGGTGCCGCGCGCGGGTGTTGAAATTCTCGAACCCATCCAGCACCTCTGCCATCGTGTCACGGATGCGGTCGTAGTCGTCGACGTAGTCCCGCCAGGGCATCTTGCTTTCCGCCAGCGTGGCCTCGGCCATCCCGGCGAGGATTGCGCACTCGGAGCGCA
>JAUZEM010000256.1 GCA_030839005.1 Actinomycetota bacterium
ACGCCAAGGTCGACGGCAAGCCCGCGAGCGACCTGGTCGACCACGACTGGATCGAGCGCGAGTTCATCCCGACGGTGCAGCAGCGGGGCGCGGCGGTGCTCGAGGCGCGGGGAGCATCCTCGGCGGCGTCGGCCGCTTCGGCCGCGCTCGATCACGTGCGCGACTGGGCGCTCGGTACCCCGAGCGGCGACTGGGTCAGCATGGCCGTGTGCTCGGACGGGTCGTACGACGTGCCCGAAGGCCTGATCTCGGGCTTCCCGTGCACGACCGAGAACGGGGCGTGGAAGATCGTGCCCGGCCTCGACGTCAACGACTTCTCGCGTGGCCGTATCGACGCGAGCGTGCGCGAGCTGGGCGAGGAGCGCGACGCCGTCGCCGATCTCGGCCTCATCTGACATGAGCGGGAGAGCGTGGCGGCAGCCGAGTCCGTACGGCGAGCTCACCGTCGTGCTCACCGACGCCGGTGTGCACGAGATCAGCCTTCCCGGCGACGAGCAGCCCGAGATCACGGCCACGAAAGCCGACCGTGCCGTCGCCCGTCAGCTCGACGACTGGTTCGCGGGCCGGCGACACGTTTTCGACCTGCCGCTGGACCTTTCCGAGATCGACGGCTTCCGGCGGAAGGTGTTGGAGACGCTCGCGGAGGAGGTGCCCTGGGGCGAGGTGGTCTCCTACGGGGAGCTCGCGGTGCTCTCGGGGCGGCCGCGCGCCGCACGCGCCGTCGGCAGCGCGATGCGTAACAACCCCATCCCCTTCGTGATCCCGTGCCATCGCGTCGTCGCGGCCGGCAACCGGATCGGCGGGTACGGCGGCGGCCGGAACGGGGTCGCGCTCAAGCGCGCGTTGCTGGCGCGCGAAGGGGTTTCGACACTTCGCTGAAGAAGTCGTTGCCCTTGTCGTCGACGACGATGAACGCGGGGAAGTCGCGGACCTCGATCTTCCAGACCGCCTCCATGCCGAGCTCGGGATACTCGAGCACCTCGACCTTCGTGATGCAATCCTGCGCGAGACGCGCCGCGGGGCCGCCGATCGACCCCAGGTAGAAACCGCGGTGCTCCTTGCACGCGTCGGTCACGGCGCGCGACCGGTTCCCCTTGGCGAGCATGACGAGCGAGCCACCGTGCCGCTGGAACTGATCGACGTAGGAATCCATCCGCCCGGCGGTCGTGGGTCCGAACGAGCCCGACGCGTATCCCGCGGGCGTCTTCGCCGGTCCGGCGTAGTACACGCAGTAGTCGACGAGGTACTGCGGCATGCCTTCGCCGGCGTCGAGTCGTTCCTTGATCTTCGCGTGGGCGATATCGCGCGCGACCACCAACGGGCCGTTCAACATGACACGCGTCCGGACGGGATAGCGCGACAACGTCTGGCGCATCTGTGTCATCGGTTGTGTCAGGTCGATCTCCACGACCTCGGCCGCTTCGAGGTCGTCGTCGGTGACTTCGGGCAGGTAGCGCGCGGGGTCGGTCTCGAGCTCCTCGAGGAACACGCCATCCGCGGTGATCTTGCCGAGGGCCTGGCGGTCGGCCGAGCAGGAGACGGCGAGCGCGACCGGACACGACGCGCCGTGGCGGGGGAGCCGGATCACCCGAACGTCGTGGCAGAAGTACTTGCCGCCGAACTGCGCGCCGATCCCGAATGCCTGCGTGAGCGCGAGCACCTGCGATTCGAGCTCGCGATCGCGAAAGCCGCGTCCGAGCTCGTTGCCGGTCTCGGGCAGCGAGTCGAGGTACCGGGCCGACGCCAACTTCGCGGTCTTCAGCGCGAACTCGGCCGACGTGCCGCCGATCACGAGCGCGAGGTGGTACGGCGGGCACGCGGCAGTGCCCAGAGTGCGGAGCTTGTCGTCGAGCCACGTCATCAACGACGACGGGTTCAGCAACGCTTTCGTCTCCTGGAACAGCAGGCTCTTGTTCGCCGAGCCGCCGCCCTTCGCCATGAACAGCAGCTTGTACGCGTCGCCGTCGACGGCTTCGATCTCGATCTCGGCCGGGAGGTTCGTGCCGGTATTGCGTTCGTCGTAGACGGTGAGCGGCGCGAGCTGCGAGTAGCGCAGGTTGTCCTCGGTGTACGTCCGGTAGATGCCGCGCGCGATCGCCTCGCGGTCGCCGCCCCCGGTCACGACGAGCTCGCCCTTCTTCCCTTTGACGATCGCGGTGCCCGTGTCCTGGCACGAGGGGAGAACTCCACCGGCCGCGATGCACGCGTTCTTCAGCAGCTCGAGCGCGACGAAGCGGTCGTTCGGAGACGCCTCGGGGTCGTCGAGGATCGCGCGCAGCTGGGCGAGGTGACCGGGCCGCAACCTGTGCGCGATGTCGAACATCGCCCGGCCGGTCAGCAGTGTCAGCGCCTCGGGTTCGACCTGGACGAAGCGGCGGCCGCCGGCGGAGAAGGTCGAGACGTGGTCGGCGGTGAGCAGCCGGTAGGGCGTGTCGTCGGCGCCCACCGGCAACAGCTCCTGATACGCGAACTCGGGCATGGTCAGAAAGTACCGTGCAGCGGGGAGGATCTCATGACCGAGTCCGGCTACCGCGTCGAGCACGACTCGATGGGCGAGGTGCGCGTGCCTGCGGACGCCCAGTGGGGCGCCCAGACCCAGCGCGCGATCGAGAACTTTCCGATCTCGGGGCGACCGATCGCCTCCGCACTCGTGCACGCGCTCGCGCTGATCAAGGCCGAGGCGGCGCGTGTCAACGAGCTCGACCGGCCGCGGAAGGACGCGATCGCGGCCGCGGCCGAAGAGGTGGTCAGCGGCGCGCACGACGACCAATTCCCGATCGACGTGTTCCAGACCGGGTCGGGGACGTCGTCGAACATGAACGCGAACGAGGTCATTGCCCGGCTCGCGTCGGCTCGGCTCGCCGACGGGCACGTGCACCCGAACGATCACGTCAACATGTCGCAATCATCGAACGACGTGTTTCCGTCAGCCGTGCATCTCGCGGCTGCGCTTGCGATCACGCAGGGCCTCGCGCCCGCGATGCAGAAGCTCACCAAGGCGCTGCGCAAGAAGCAGCGCGAGTTCGCGCACGAGGTAAAGAGCGGCCGCACCCATCTCATGGATGCGACGCCGGTGACACTCGGGCAGGAGTTCGGCGGCTACGCGGCGCAGATCGAAGCGGGCATCGCGCGTATGCACGACACGTTGCCGCGGCTCTGCGCATTGCCCCTCGGGGGGACCGCCGTCGGCACTGGGATCAACGCGCCGAAGGGGTTCGCCCGCAAAGTGATCGCACGTCTCGCGACGCGCACCGGCCTGCCGCTCACCGAGGCCAAGGACCACTTCGCGGCCCAGGGCGCGCGCGACGCGCTCGTCGAGACGAGCGGCCAGCTTCGGGTGCTCGCGGTGTCGTTGATCAAGATCGCGAACGATCTTCGCTGGATGGCGAGCGGTCCGCGCACGGGTCTCGGCGAGATCCGGCTGCCCGACCTCCAGCCCGGTTCGTCGATCATGCCGGGCAAGGTCAACCCCGTGATCCCCGAGGTCGTGACTCAAGTGAGCGCGCAGGTGATCGGCAACGACGCCGCGATCGCGTTCGGCGGCTCACAGGGGAACTTCGAGCTGAACGTGTTCGTGCCGATCATTGCCCGCAATTTGCTCGAGTCGATCGATCTGCTTGCGAGCGCGTGCTCGGTGTTCGCCGACAAATGCGTCCGCGGGATCGAGGCCAACAGTGCGACGCTCGAGCGGAACGCGGAGTCGTCGCCTGTGATCGCCACGGCGCTCGTCCCCCATCTGGGCTACGAGACCACCGCCGGGATCATCAAGGAGTCCAACCGCACCGGGAAGTCGATCCGCCAGGTCGTGCGTTCGCGCAAACTGATGACCGACGCCGAGCTCGATCGCGCGCTCGACGTCGAGGCGATGACCCGGGGCGGGATCATCGAGTAATGCCGGCAGAACCGCACGATTCGAGGCGGGCGATCGTCGCGGCGCTCGCCGCCAACCTGGGAATCGCCGTCCTCAAGTTCGTGGCGTTCCTCGTGACGCAATCGAGCTCGATGTTGTCGGAGTCCATCCACTCCGTTGCGGATACGGGAAATCAAGGGCTGCTGCTGATCGGACGGGCGCGGGCTCGCCGGCCGGCCGACGAGCAGCATCCGTTCGGATACGGGACGTTGCGCTACTTCTATGCATTCGTCGTCGCGTTCGTGCTGTTCAGCCTCGGCGGTGTGTTCTCGATCTACGAAGGCGTCGACAAATTGCGCCATCCGCACGAGCTCGAGAGCGCGGTGTGGGCGATCGCGGTCCTGCTCGGCTCGATGGTGATGGAGGGGTTGTCGTTTCGCACTGCGATCCGGGAGTCGAACGCGGTTCGTCCCGCGGGCGAGTCGTGGTGGCAGTTCATCCGCCACACCAAGAATCCCGATCTTCCGGTCGTGCTGCTCGAGGACTCGGCCGCGCTCGTCGGCCTCCTGATCGCGCTCTTGGGTGTCGTCGTCGCGGACGTGACCGGCAACGGCCGCTGGGACGGCGTGGGCAGCCTCGGAATCGGGATCCTGCTCGTCGCGGTCGCGATCGTGCTCGTGATCGAGATGGGAAGCCTGCTCCTCGGCGAGGCCGCGCGGCCCGAGGTCGTCGAGCGCATCCGGCGCACCATCGACGCGTTCCCGAGTGTGCAGCGCGGCATCCATCTGCGCACCGAGCATCTCGGTCCCGACGAGATCGTCGTTGCCGCGAAGGTCGAGTTCGACCCCGACCTCACGGTCGCGGAGCTCGCCGCCACGATCGACGCGCTCGAGGTCGAGATCCGCAAGACCGAACCTCGGGCAACCCTGATCTTCGTGGAGCCGGACGTCTACCGCGAGCCCGCCGGCTAGAAGCTCGCGAGCGCACGCGGCAGCACCTCGGCGAGGTCGCGCGTGTCGCGCGCGTCGAAGTTCCACGCGTCCGTCGCCTGGGCGATCTTGCGCAGCGTCGCGAGATCAGCGCCGTTGCCGTACGCGATCGTGAAGACCGGAATGTTCGGGTTCGTCGCGAGGTGCGCGAGCAGCGCGGTTTGGCTGTTGTCGTGGTCGTCTTCGTTGTATCCGTCGGTCAGCAGTACCACGGCGTTGATCCGCTGCGGATCGGCTCGGCGCGCGACAGCGTCGAACGCGTCGCGCGTCGCGGCGTAGAGCGGCGAGCCCCGCTGGGGCGTGAGCGACGGGATCGCGCTCGACAGCGCACGCCGGCGAACGGCGAGCGGCCCGAGCGGCACGATGTCGCGCCAGTTCGGGCTGACCGGGTTCGACAGCTCGGTCGAGAAGATACGAAGGCCGAAGTCGTCGTCGGGCGCGAGCTGGTCGAGCCCGGCGGTCAGCGCGGCCTGCGCGAGCGCGATCTTCGTCGGACCGTCGCGCGTGGTCTGGCCGTCGAGACTGGCAACATCGCCCATCGAGTCGGAGACGTCGAACAGGAACAGCACGCGGGCCCGACGGCGGGTGGTCTGCCAGTGCGCGATCGCCTGCTCGACGGCGGCGGGTGACGCGGGTGCGACCGCACTGGTGCGCGCCGTGGCGTCGACGCCGTTGCTCGGAACGACGAGGTCGGCTCGTACCGCTGCGGCCCTCGCCGGCGCACCCGGGCGAAAGCCCGCGGCGGCGACCTTCGCCTGCGCCGCGGGTCGGAGCGCGAATGTCGTGAACTGTCGGGCGCCGGCGCGTGCCGCGGACGACGACCACGGCGCATCGAGGACGATCATCGGATTGTCGCTCTCGATGCCCGCGTCCTTCGGATAGATCGCGACGAGCGGCAGTGCCGGGCGCGACGCGCGCCCATCGAGTGCGACGTCGTCCTGCGCGTGTCCCGTGTTGTACGCGACGACCGAACTCTCGTCGTTGATCACCGCCGAGAGGTACGTCAGCGCGCTCGAGGTGGATCTCGTCGCGAGCCGTCGCCAATTTTCGAAATAGGCCTGCGTCGAATCGCCGTAGTACGCGACCGATCGCTCGAGGAGGTGGGTGTTGCTCGCCGAGGACGGCGATGCGGCGAGCGCGATCGTGGCGTCGAGACCCGTCGTCGACCAGTTGGGGTTGCCCTTGCCGAGCCGGAACGCTCCCCATTCGTGATGCCCGTACGCGGTCCAGCCGCGCGGGTCCTGGGCGAGTTGCTCGAGGTCGGTCCAGCCGAGCGGTCGGTGCGGGTAATCGAGCGCCCGGGCCATCGGCGTCGGCATCGCGATGACGAGTGGCGTGCGCGCGAACGGCGTGCCGTTCGGCGCCATGGGCCGGCGGCGCTGATCGGCCAAACGCGCGTTCAGCAGCTCTCCCCACATCGTCGATCCCGGTACCCACGCGGCGGGCGCGGGGCCGAGGCGTTCGGAGTCAGGCCAATTGTCGAAGAGCTCGCGCGCCGCGATCGGTGAGTCGACGGTCTCGATGCGCACGAACGCGCATGCACCGTCGCGCATCCGCGCGGACGACGATCCGTTGAAATGCGACGCGGTGTCGGCGAGCAGCGACGCCGTCTCCGGCGCGGCCGCGATGTCGACCGGAACGCACCTCCCCGGATCGCCGAGGGGCACGACCGTGGTGCTCTCGCGGTACGCGCACGCGCTCGTCAGCAGCGGAACCAGAGGAACCAGACGCAAGGCGGTTCGCAGACGCCCCACGGCTATGCGTCCTCTTCCTCTTTTTGTTCTTTTTGATGGGTCGACTCCACGCTCCGCTCCCCTCCGGTCGCTGCGCTGTCGTCT
>JAUZEM010000281.1 GCA_030839005.1 Actinomycetota bacterium
CGTACGCAGCCTTCGGTGCCGCGCGCGGCGATCGTCTCGGGCGGGTCGAGGGCGTCGTGACGCTGATCGACGCCGGCTCTCCTCTGCCCTTCATCAATCGCGCCGTGCTCGAGCGACCGATCGTCGACCTCACGACGGTGCTCGACCACGTCCGACCTTTCTACGATGCCGGTCCGGCCACGCCGTTCCTGCTCGATAGCGCGTGGCCCACCCCCGACCTCGGCCCCATCGGCTTCGCACCCATGGGCCATCCGCCGCTCATGGTCCGCCTGGCCGGAGCGCCGTTCCCGCCTGCGCCGCCCGAGCTTCGCGTCGTGCCCGTCGACGACGACCGCACCGCTTTCGACTACGAACGCGCACTGATCTACGGCTACCCCGCGCCACAGCTGCAACCGATGACCGAGGTCACGCTGATCACCCCCCGGGCGCTCGGCGCCCCGGGATGGCATCACTTCGTCGGCTACGTCGACGCCGAGCCCGTTGCCTCGGGTTCGGGATACGTCGGCGATCGACTGGTGCGCGTCGACAACATCGCAACGCTCGAGTCGGCGCGTGGTAAAGGCTACGGCCTCGCGCTCACGGCCGCGGCGGCCGCCGTCGACCCGTCGAAACCCGCGACGCTCGTCGCGAGCGACCTCGGCCGCGGCGTGTACGAGCGGCTCGGCTTTCTCGCGATGTCGCGCTCCACCTACTGGCTGGGGCTGCGCTCCTCTTAGCGGCGCGCCGTGTCAACGCTCAGACGCCGAGATCGGCCGCGTGCAAGATCGCGACGGCCGTGGGGTCGCCGTCGATCACGACGTCGGCCGCCTCTTTGCGACCCGACATGTACAGCGTCAGCTCACCGGGCGCGCCGGTCATCGTCACCGCGGGGCCGGTCGTCGATACGACGCGCTCCCGGCCGTCGGGGGTGCGCAGTGTCAACGCGGCACCCTTCAGCGCCTTCTTCGACATACGCGCACCGAAGCCGAGCATGCGCCAGAGAATCGCGTCGGTCTCGTCGTCGATCGCCCGGGGTCCCTCGCCCGACGCGCGGCGCACGTCCTCGTGGTGGATGAAGTTCTCGTTCACGTTCGCGGTCGCGAGCGGACCGGTGCGATGCATCCACGGCGGCCCGGTTCGGAGCATCGCGACGAGCGCGTCGTAACCGCGGGACTTGTAGCGGTCCATCACGTTTTGGAGGTGCTTGGCGAAGGGTCCCGGCAGTACGAGGCCGATCGCCGCGTCGGAGCGCGCCTCGCGCGCGGCGAGATGCGCGGCGAGGTCGAGCGTCAGCCAGCCGCTGCACAACGTCGGTGCGTCGGGCCCGTACTTCTCGAGGGTGTCGCACAGAGCGGCTCGCTCCTTCAGCAACACCTCGCTGGCGGTCATGCGCGCTCCTCGTAGTATCTGAGCTCGATCGTGTTGCCGTCGGGATCCTGCACGTAGACGCTGGATGCGTATCCCCGGGCACCGAACAACCCGTCGGCCCGGTGCGCGCCGGGGAAGCGCGCGGCGAGCGCTTCGAGATCGGTCGGCTCGATCACCAGGCAGAAGTGACTCATGTTCTCGCCGGTCCGCTCGGCCGGGAGCAGATCGATCAGGGTCTCGCGTGCGACCCGCACGGACGGGAACAGGACCTCGCCCTTGCGCCATTCTTCGACCCGCACCGGTTCGAGACCCAGCTCGTCGCAGTAGAACGCGAGGAGCGCTTCAGTGTTCAGCGTGTTCACGACGACGTGATCGAAGCCGACGACCTTCACGCCCGCAGGTTACTTCGGGTCGACTGCACGCCTCGCGGCAGGCCGAGCAGCCGTTCGCCGATGATCGTGCGTTGCACTTCGCTGGTGCCGCCGGCGATCGAGGCCGCCTTCGACCACAACCACTGACGTTGCCAGAAGCCGCCGCCGGGATTGTCGGCCGCGGCCCACCACAACGGGGCGGCCGCGCCGACCACCTCCAGCGCACGTGACGACAGTGCCTGCGTCATGTCGGTCCACGCGAGCTTGGTGACGCTCGACTCCGGGCCCGGCTCGATGCCCTTGGACAGACGGGACAGCGTGCGCCAGTTGTGCAAACGCAGCACGCGCAGCTCCACGAACGACTGGGCGAGCGCGTCGGCGATCTCCACGTCGCCGAGGAGGCCGCGCTGCGAGGCCAATTGCCAGAGCTCGTCGAGATACACCTCGTGCACGACCTGCTCCTTGAACGGGAAGGCCGTGCCGCGCTCGTGCGCGAGCGTCGTGTTGGCCACCGCCCAGCCATTGTGCAATGCGCCGACGAGCTGGTCGTCGGGGACGAACACCTCGTCGAAGAACACCTCGTTGAATTCGGCGTCGCCGGTGATCTGAACAAGCGGCCGCACCTCGATGCCGGGCGCCGACATGTCGACGACGAGATACGAAATGCCCTTGTGCTTCGGCACATCGGCGTCGGTGCGCGCGAGGCAGATGCCCCAGCGGGCGAACTGCGCGTACGACGTCCATACCTGCTGGCCCGAGAGCAGCCAGCCGTCGTCGACGCGCTGCGCCCGGGTCTTCAGTGACGCGAGGTCGGAGCCCGCGTCGGGCTCCGAGAAGAGCTGACACCAGATCTCGCCGGCCGTGAGGATCGCGGGCAGCCACCGCGCCTTCTGGTCGTCGGTGCCGTGCGCCAGCAGCGTCGGCCCCGCAAGGTTGATGCCGACCCGGTTGATCGGCTGCAGCGCGCGCGAGCGGGCGTACTCCATGTTGAAGATCGCAACCTCGATGGACGACGCGCCGCGTCCGCCGTACTCGACCGGCCAGTGGATGCCGACCCAGCGATTCGTCGCGAGCCGCGATTGCCAGCGCCGGCCGAACTCGACCTCTTCCGCGATGTTCTCGAAACGCGGCGGTATCTCGACGTTCTCGGCGAGCCACGCCCGCACTTCGAGTGCAAAGGCTTGCTCGTCGGGTGCGAACGAAAGATCCACGCGCTACAGGTCCCATCGCGAGAGCGAAGCTGACATCGCCGTCAGAGACTACGCGTAAGCTCCAAGGCGATGAGCGTTGACCTCACGGGCGCGGCCGACCTGCACTGCCATTTCGGTCCCGACCCGCACCGCGCCCGTTCGGTCGACGCGTTCGAGGCCGCGAGCGAGGCCGGCGCGGCCGGTCACCGCGCCGTCGTCCTGAAGTCGCACGACTCCCCCACCCCTTCACTGGCGTGGGCGGTACAGCGCGAAGTCGGCGACGCGATCTCCGTGTTCGGCGGCATCTGTTGTGACCGGGAGGTCGGAGGCGTGAACCCGGCCGCCGTCGAGGTCGCACTCGGTCTGGGTGCGCGCATCGTGTGGTTGCCCACCCTCAGCAGTCGTCAGGACTTCGAAAACGGCGTCGCCGCGCAGCTCGGCATCCCCGGTCCGGGCATCGTGGTGACCGACCGCGACGACCAACTGCTGGCCGAGACGCACGACGTCCTCGCGCTGGTGAAGGAGCACGACGCGATCCTGGCCACCGGTCACGTGAGCGCGGCGGAGCACTATGCCGTCGTGCGGGCATTCGCACGCAGCGGCAAGGTGCTCGTCACCCACGCGACCGAAGATCTCGCGGGCCCGAACCTCACACCCGCGCAATGCCGCGAGCTCGCCGATCTGGGCGCTTGGATCGAGCTGTGTGCAATGACGTGCATCGGCGGGCTCGCGACCAGGACGGTCGCCGAGATGGTCGCGACCGTTCGCGCCGTCGGCGTGGCACGCGTGACCCTCGGGACCGACTTCGGCCAGAAGATCAACCCGCATCCGGCCGCGGGTTTGCAGACCTACGCTGATGCCCTGTACGCAGAGGGCCTGAGCGAAGACGAGATCCGACGCATGGCGTGCGCCAACCCGTGCGCGCTATTGGGAGTGCAGTAGTGCCGCATATCGACGTTCCCGACGGCAAGGCCGATCCCGAGGTGCGGGTGTGGGCGCTCCGACCCGAGATGGGCCTGGGCGCGGGCGCGCTGAGCCACGCGATCTACGACCAGAGCATCGTGCCCGTGCGCGAGCGGGAGCTCGCTCGCATGCGCATCGCGCAGATCAACGGGTGCGTGATCTGTCAGCAGTGGCGCTCGACGCCGGGGGCCGAAGGCGCGGTGACCGAGGACGATTACGCGCACGTCCTCGACTGGCGAACGCACGATGGCTACTCCGAGCGCGAGCGATTAGCGGTCGAATACGCGGAGCGGTTCGCGCTCGACCACCACAGCATCGACGGCGCGTTCTACGCCCGGCTGCGGGCGGCGACGTTCACCGACGCCGAGATCCTCGACCTCACTGTGTGCATCGGCGGGTGG
>JAUZEM010000437.1 GCA_030839005.1 Actinomycetota bacterium
CGATGCGCACCGCGGTAGCCGCCCCGCGGTCCTGCTCTGCCACGAGGCGCCGGGAATCGACGACAACGTGAAGGGCCGCGCGGAGCACCTGGCCGCGCTCGGCTATGTCGCCTTCGGTCTCGACTGCCATGGCGGCGGCCGGGTTCTCGAGCTCGACGACGTCATGCGCCGACTCGGCGCGCTCGCAGGCGATGTCGAACGGTTCCGCGACATCGGGTTCGCCGGGCTCGACGTGCTTCTCGCCCAGCCCCAGACCGATCGCAATCGCGTCGCGGCGATCGGCTTTTGCATGGGCGGTGCACTCGCGCTCGAGCTGGCCCGCGCGGGCGCGGACCTGAAAGCGGTTGTCGGCTTCCATCCGAGCCTCGAGACGTCACGCCCACAAGACGCGCAGAACATCAAAGCGAGCGTCCTCGTGTGCTGCGGCACGGCCGATCCCTTCATCACCCGAGAGCAGCGTCAGGCGTTCGAGCAGGAGATGACCGACGGCGGCGTCGCCGATTGGCGAATGGACGTGTACGGCGGCGTCGGTCACAGCTTCACGAACAAGGCGGCCGATGACGTCGGCATATCGGGCGTCGCGTATCACGAATCTGCGGACCGCCGCTCCTGGCAGACCATGCTCTCGCTGTTCGAGGAGAAGCTCGGACCGGTATAGAGCTACGCGAACGGGAACCACCGTGGCAGGCGCAGCACGCCGATATCGCCGGTGGCAAGGACTCCCCCGCCACGGGGATCGCGCCCGTACATCCACGCGGCGACGTCGCAGCCCCATCCGCTCGCCTCGCCGTCGGCCGGGGTGCCGTCGTCGTAGTCGACGTCGACGACGCGCACCTCCGCGCCGCGCAACTCCACGCGCCACGCGCGGTCGTGATCGGTCGACGCGATGCGGTAGTCGACGTCTACGAGCGGGCGGCTCGGCGCCGCTCGCCGCTCGAGGTCGGTGAAAATCTCGGTGAGCGCGCCGGCCACGAACCCGACGGGCCAATCCGACGACTCGTAGCCGAGGTCGAGGTCGACATGGTGTACCTCGACCTCGCGCCGGCGCGCCCAGAGAAACTCGCGCATGGTTCGCGACACGGCGGCCCGGCCGACACGATCCCAGCCGTCGTCGGGGAGCGCGATCCACGCGTCGACCAGGCGCTCGTGGGCGGCCCGCAGATCCGCGCGCAGCACCGCCGGGCTCGCGCCGCGACCGGCCGCGATCCCTTCGGCGCGTGCTTCGACGCTCGGATACATCACACCCACCTCGCCGCGAGCCGCGGCCTCGACGATCCCGCGCATGGCGTCGGCGTTGCGGGCCAGGTGCGTGATCACCTCGGCGCGCGTCCACCCGGGTAGCCGGGACGGCTCGGCCGCCTGCTCGTGGGTGAGATCGTCGAGCGCGCGCAGGACCTGTCGCGTCGCCCGGCCGACCAGCTCGATCTCCGTCGCCGGTCGTTGCACGCCCCAGAGGGTAGGCGGCCGGCCCCGACTCCCTCCTAGGGTGTCGTCTCGATGGAGGACCGTTTGTACTTTCGCCAGCTGCTCGCCGGGCGCGACTTCGCGCCCGACGATCAGATCGCCCGGCAGATGGTGAACTTCGTCTACCTGATCGGCGACCGCGCGACCGGTGACGCGATCGCCGTCGATCCCGCGTACGGGCCGGCCGAGCTCGTCGGCCTGCTCGCCGCCGACGACATGCGGCTCGCGGGCGTCCTCGTCACGCACTACCACCCCGATCACGTCGGCGGCGATCTCGGCGGCTGGTCGATCGCCGGCATCGCGGAGCTGCTCGCGCTCCCCGGCGTGAACGCGAAGCTGCACGTTCAGGCCGACGAGGCCTGGGGCGTCAAGCGCGTCACCGGCTGCTCCGACTCCGATCTCGCGACCCACGCGTCCGGCGACGTCGTCAACGTCGGCGAGATCCCGATCACGCTCATCCACACGCCGGGCCACACGCCCGGATCGCAGTGCTTCTTCGTCGACGGCAAGCTTGTGAGCGGAGACACGCTGTTCCTCGACGGCTGCGGCCGCACCGATCTCCCGGGCGGCGATCCGGAAGCGCTGTACGACAGCCTCACGCAGAAGCTCGCCGTCGTTCCCGACGACACCGTGCTGTACCCGGGACACATGTACTCACCCGAGCCGAACGCACCCCTCGGCGACGTCCGCCGCACGAACGTCGTGTTCCGCCCGCGCACGCGCGATCAGTGGATGAGGATGTTCGGAGACGCGGGCTAACTCGGGTCGAAGATCACCGGCAACGCGCGCGGCCCCCGGAAGGCGTAGCCCTCGATGACGGCCGATTCGGCGGTTGCGGGATCGAGCCGCAGACCCGGCAGGCGATCGAGGATCGCGTTGAGGCCGACCCGAAGCTCCAACCGCGCGAGGTGCATGCCGAGGCACTGGTGCGGACCCGTACCGAACGCGAGATGGTGCTGCACCGGCCGGCCGAGCTCCCATTCGGACGCGTCGTCCCAGCGCGTCTCGTCGCGGTTCGCGGAGCCGGTCAGCACACCGACGGGTGAACCCGAAGCGATCGGACAGCCGCTCACCTCGGTGTCGGCCGTCGCAACGCGGCTGACCATCGTCACCGACGACTCCCACCGCAGCGTTTCCTCGATCACCTCCGGGATGAGGTCGCGGTCGGCGTAGACCTTCGCCAGGTCGTCGGGATGCGTGAGCAGGGCCAGCAATGCGTTGCCCATGACGCGAAACGTCGTCTCGCCGCCCGCGGGCAACAGAAGACGCAAGAACCCGTAGATCTTGTCGTCGCTCAGCCGTTCGCCGTCGACCTCCGCGTGGACGAGATCGGAGAGGAAGTCGCCGGTCGACTCCACGCGGCGCGCCTCCACGAGCGGGCGGAGGTACTCGACCATCGCCGTGCTGGCCCGGTGCCCGCGCTCGGGCGCGAGTGGGCCGGTGTTGATCTCCTCCGCCCACTGCGCGAACCGATCGGAGTCCTCGAGCGGTACACCCGCGATCCCGCAGATGACCTGAACCGGGTACTTCGACGTGACCGATGCGACGAGGTCGGCGTGACCGAGCGGCGCGATCGCGTCGAGGAGCCGGTTGATCGTCGGCCGCACGAGGGTCTCGTCCCACCGTTCGAGCTGCGACGCGCGGAACGCCTTGGCAACGAGGTTGCGGTACTTGCGGTGCTCCTCGCCGTTCATCGCCAAGATGAGGTCGCCCATGAACTGGCCGATGTGGTCGGCGTTGATCGACGACGAGAACGTCTTGTCGTCGCGCAGCACCGAGTCGGCGTCCTTGAAGCGCGCGACCTGGTAGAAGGTTCCCGTTCCCGGCCCCATCACGTCGCCGTGGCTGGCCAGCACCGGGCACTCCGAGCGCCGGACCTCGCCCCAGCTCTCGTACGGCTGCGCCATCAACCAGTCGACGCCCGGACCAACTTCTTCCGGGGAGTCCGAAGCCATACCTGACACCGTAGTCAGGTACACGGTGGCCCGACAGCGACGCCCACGGGTCGCACGCACCTGACGTGCGTGTCAGTCCCGGCAGTAGCCTTGCGTCATGTCCGCGCACGCGACCGGTGCGAATCCGTTCGCCGACACCGAGGATCAAGCGGCACTCCGGCAGCTCGCACGCGACGTCGCCGCGCGCGAGCTCGCACCGATGGCGCGCCACGGCGACGAAACCGAAGAGTTCCCGCAATGGGCATGGGACGGGATGCGCAAAGCCGAGCTGTTCGGCATCACGATCGGTGAACGCTGGGGTGGCGCCGGGCTCGGCGACATCGAGGCCGCGATCGTCCTCGAAGAGCTCGCCCGCGCCGACGTATCGAGCGCGATCCTCGCCCAGCTCATCTTCAACGGACCGCCGCGCGCGATCGAGCACCTCGGCAACGACGCCTTGAAGGACCGCTGGCTGCCGATCGCCGCGAGCGGCGAGGGACTGTTCTGCATCGGGATCAGCGAGACCGAGGCCGGAAGCTCGGTCGGACACATGCGCGCCCGCCTCCGTCCCGACGGCGACGGCTTCCGGCTCAACGCCTACAAGAACTACGTCACCGGCGGCCACAAAGCCGCCGCGTGCCTCGTGTGGTGCCGTTTTCCCGACAGTGTCGGAACCAAGGGCATCGGCGCGGTGGTCGTCGACCTCGAGTCGCCGGGCGTCACCGTGGCCGGAACGCACGTGAAGATGGGACTGCGGGCGACGAGCGAAGCCGAGCTCGCGTTCGACGACGTGCGGGTCGAGCCCGACGACGTGCTGCTGCGGGGCGACCCCGCGAACCGCGAGTCGTTCAAGACGCTGATCTCACACATCAACCACGAACGCTGCGGCAACGCGGCGATGTGCGTCGGCGCCGCGCAGGGTGCGCTCGAGTACGCGGTGAACTACATGAACGAGCGCAAGGTCGGCGACCAGACCCTGGCCGATCTCCAGGGTCTCCAGTGGAAGATCGCCGACATGGCCACGCAGCTCGAAGGCGCGCGCCTGCTGCTGCAGCGCGCGGTGCACATGGCCGGTCCGCACGGCACGCCGCCCGCGCTCGAGACCGCGATGGCGAAGACCGCGGCGAACCTCGCCGCGAAGTTCGTGTGCGACGAGGCCATCCAGCTGCTCGGCGGCTACGGGTTCTCGCGCGAGTACCCGGTCGAGCGCGTGTACCGCGACATCCGCGGGTTGTGCATCGGCGCGGGCACCGTGGAGATCCAGCGCAATTTCGTCGGCACCAGTGTGCTGAGGGGCGCCACGCCCGCCAGTGACGGCTGGAAGTCGCGTCGAGCCTGACTGACACGCGTGATCGCCCCGACGTTCGAATCCCCTCGGACGGGCCACTACCGACAACCCGGCGGGCCTTGGGATCTCCCGTCACTCGACGTCCTCCTCACCGGAGTCGCCGCCGCGCCGCTCGCCGACAGGGTCGCGCGCGTCGCCGGCGGCCTGCAGGCGCACGGCGTCGGTCCCGGCTCCGCCGTGGCGTGGCAGTCGCCGAACCGCGACGAGATCGCCGTTCTGTACCGCGCGTGCTGGCGTCTCGGCGCGGTCGCCGTGCCGGTGCACCACCTGATGGGTCCGCACGAGGTGGCCGGTGTGCTCGATGCCGTCCATCCGGCATTCGTCGTCCACGACCTGGACGCGATCCCGAAAGGCGACCCGATCGAAACGCCGTGGACCGACGCGAGCCGGCTCGCGGCGGTGCTGTTCACGTCCGGATCGAGCGGCGCGCCGAAGGGCGTTCTCCACACCCAGGCCACGCTCGCGTACAAGGCCGCGCAGATGCAGCACGCGCACGGGCTCGGACCCGACGACTGCGTGTTGATGCCCGCGCCGGCCGCGCACATCTCGGGATTGTTGAACGGCATCACCCTGCCGGGCGTCGTGCCGTTCCGGACCGTGTTCATGGCCCGCTGGGATCCCGAAGCCGCGCTCGCGCTCATCGAAGGTGAACGGGTCACCTTCATGGTGGGACCGCCGACGTTCTTCGTCTCGATGATGCAGGCACCCGGATTCAGCCGCGAACGGGTCGCGAGCCTTCGGCTGATCTCGAGCGGCGGAGCCGGGGTCGGCGAGGCGTTCGTCGCGGAGGCATCGCGCGCGTTCGGAGCCCGCGTGAAGCGCACGTACGGCTCCACCGAGGCGCCGACGATCATCACCGACGGCCACACGATCGGTGAGATCGAAGTGCACGTCGACGGCAACGGCGAGCTGCTCACTCGCGGACCGGAAATGTGCGTCGGTTACCTCGACCCGGCGCAGACCGCCGACGCGTTCACTCCCGACGGCTGGTTCCATACCGGCGATCTCGCGGCGATCTCGGCCGGCGGCGCGATCGAGATCGTCGGTCGCCTGAAGGACGTCATCATCCGCGGAGGCGAGAACATCAGCACCGCCGAGGTCGAGCAGGTGCTCGAAGCCCATCCGGACGTCCGCCACGCGGTCGCGGTGGGCGAGGCCGACCCGCTGATGGGCGAGCGCGTCGTCGCGTTCGTCGAGAGCGCGCCCGGCTTCGACCTCGACGCGTGCCGCGCCTGGTTCGCCGCGCGCGGAATCGCCCGGTTCAAGACGCCGGAGCGGGTCGTCGTGGTCGACACGATTCCGCTCCTCCCGACCGGCAAACCCGATCGGTCCGCATTGCGGGCGCGGGTGGCGACCTCCGACTGACCGTCATTCCCACGGAGACGTGTCGACACCCATCATCTGGAACCCCTTGATCACGGCGCGGGGATTCAAGGTCCCGGGCTTCCAGTGGAAGTTGTACATCCGCTCGTTCGCCACGTTCTGCACGAACATCTTCGCCTGGTCGAGGTTCACGAGGATGCCCCGCGTCGCGGTCTGCCGCTCGTAGCGCTCCGCATGCTCCGCGTCGAGCACGTAGTTCATCGAATCGCACATCCGGCTCATGTCGACGTTGTTCCAGTCGTACGGCGAGAGCGAGATGTGCAGGAAGATCCCCGGCGGCGTAACCGACTGCATCTCGAAGTTCTTCGAGACGAGCGTGACCGGCGTGAAACAGCAGGCGCAGTGCGACTCGAGCCGGACGGTCCTGTCCTTGAACGGCGGCATGTGCGAGAACGCGATCGCTTCGCTCGCGCAGCCGACGAAGGAGTGGAAGTCGTCGTCGATGTAGGCCCGCACCTGCGAAGGGAACGACGAGAACGGCGGCGCCTTCAGCAGATTGCAGTTCTGCGTGTCCTCGTCGACGACGACGTCGATGCCGAGCTGGAGCTCTTTGTACGCCCCGATGATGCGGCGCCGGTCGAGCCCGGTGGCCTGGTGCGCCTCGAGCAGCGTCGGGCCGCGGCCGTGCTCGCACCAGAATTCGAACACGAACGCGCGAACCTGCTTGGCCCGGTCGGAGAACTCGAAGTCGGGAACGTTCTGCGGCATGGACCGCAGACTAGGCAGGGGGCGGCAGCCGTTGGTCGAGCACGACGTTGTCGTTCTCGTCGGTGACCCAGATGCGTCGCGCGTCACCGAGTGGGATCGCGGCGGTCAAGACGAGATCCGTCCGCGTTCCGGTGCCCCGGAAGGTGCCGGCCGCGATCCGATTGCCGTCGCCGCCCGTGAGCCACAACCAGTAAGTGTCGCCTCGGTCCAGGCCGGACACGTGGAACGCGACCTCGGTACCCGCCGGGCGCGAGCGGAGGGTCGCAGCCGCGCTCACCCCCGCGTGCGGCGCGAACACCACCCGGCTCCCGGACGGTGAGTTGCCGGGCACGATGAGAACGAAGGCGACGATTGCCGCCGCGATCGCGGCCGACGTGGCGGCGACGGCCGCGATCCGGCGGCGCGCCCGCGTACGTCGAGCGGTGCGCTCGGCCGCAACCCGGCCGAGGACGCGCTTCGCCAACGCGGACGGCGGTTGGGTGGGACCGCCCTTGGCCCGTGACGGATCGGCGAGCGGCAACGCGGCTGCGACCGATGTCAGCTCCCGCAATTCGGCCCGGCATTCGGCACACCCGTCGAGGTGGGCGCGCAGCGCGAGCGCTTCGGCCGGATCGGCGCCGCCGAGCGCGACGGCGCCGAGCGCGGCGCGCAACTCACGGCACGCATCAGACGTCATCGGACCAGCCCAACTCTTCGAGCGCGAGCCGCATCGCCTTCAGCGCGTAGTAGACGCGGCTCTTGATCGTTCCGACGGGCACCCCGAGGTCGTGCGCGACATCGTGATACGGGCGGGACTTGTAGTGCACCTCTACCAGCGCGTCGCGGTGTTCCGCGCTCAACATCTGGAGCGCCTCCTCCACCTGCCATGCCACGAGCACGCGCTCGACGTCGTCGTCGAGCACGATCTCGTCGTTCGTCCGGCTGCCCGCAGCCAGCGCGG
>JAUZEM010000457.1 GCA_030839005.1 Actinomycetota bacterium
GACGAGTACGACATCGCGGCGCAAGGCCTTGTCTCTCATCACTATTGGCTGGTCGACGGCCGACTCGAAGGTTTCTCCATGCCGTTTCGTTATGTATGGCCGGCCGAGCTGGACCTGATGGCGCGACTCGCCGGGCTCACGTTGCGTGAACGTTGGAACGACTGGAACCGCGCGCCCTTCACGAGCCGCAGCACGAACCACGTCTCGGTCTGGGAAAAAGGTCGCGAGGTCGGCCCAGTCGACCGCGCGGTGAATTAGGTTTTCCTCGTCGAGGCGTGACGACCGACTGTGCGCCCGCACGAATCGAAAAGCGAGGCGACGTGGACAGCTTCCGATTGTGGTCGGACGAGGTCGAGGCGATGCGGCCGGAGGCACGCGCCGCGATCGAGGCCGGCCGCGGAGCGTTTCCCATCGGCGATATGGCGGCTGCAGGCCTGACCCGCGACGAGCAGGTCGCGCAGCAAAGGGCGTCGCTGGCACGCATGACGTTCCCGCTCCCTGACACCGAGGAGCGTGACCTCGGAGGCGTGCGCTGCCGGGTGACTCGACCTGACGGACCCGTGCACAGCGTGTACCTGCACTTTCACGGTGGCGGCATGATCGCAGGCTCGCCCGAGCTCATGGACATTCCGAATCGCGAGCTCGCGAGAGAGTTCGGAGTGCTGGTCATCTCGGCCGACTACCGCAAGGCCCCGGAGCATCCTTGGCCCGCGGGTCCCGACGACGGCGTCGCGGTCGCGCGCTGGCTCCTCGGCCAGGTCGAGTCGGAGTTCGAGTGCGAGCGTGTGCTGATCGGCGGCGAGTCGGCCGGCGCATACATGGCTGCGATCGTCGCGCTCCGCGTACGTGACGAGTTGGATGCCATCACGCGCGTCGTCGGATTGAACCTCACGTTCGGCATATACGACTGGGGCCGCTCGCCCAGTCAACGCGGCCTTCGCCCCCACGACGGCTTCGACGTCCTGAGCCCGAACGCCTCAACCTTGGTCGCCGATTGTTTTCTGCCGGGCATGACGGACGACGAACGCCGGGCGCCCGCCATCTCGCCGGCATTCGCCGACCTGCGCGGCCTTCCCCCCTCCTTTGTGAGCGTCGGCACCTGCGACCATCTCCTCGACGACTCGTTGCTCTTCGCGAGCCGGGCATCCGCAGCCGGCGTCGACATCGAGCTCTTCGTTGCCCCCGAGATGCCACATGGTTTCCAGATCTTCGATTGCGGCATCACCAAGCTCTGGGCGCAACGCCAATCCGAATGGTTCCGTGCCCACGTCTCGAGCTGAAGACTCGAACCGATGCCTGACGATCTGAGCGGTGAGTACGCCATCCACAAGTACCGACACATCGCGGCTGTCGACGGCGATCCGGCGACAACGCTCGGTCAACTGATCGACGCGTGCAACGAGGCGAGCGCGGAGGACCTCGGGTGGATCGCGATCGTGGTCGTCGAGCCGTTCCTCGATCATCACTGGGCCGAGGTGAAGACTGCGTTCGTGGAGGCGCTCAGGACGCATCCGAAGCTCCGTCAGGCGTATCGAAGCGCGGTTCTTTTACATATCCCTCCCGACGCGGAACGACTCTTCGACTCCGCGTCAGAGCCCGATACCTAGTCCGTCCGCTCGTCGGAGACTCTTGCCGGCGAAGGGAACTGAGACCGCAGCAGTAGGTCCATCGCTCGATCGGGCAGCAACTTCCGGGTCGCGAGCATCAAGGAGGCTCCCCCGCCGACGCGGTAACGCGAGCGCGGACGCCTTGCACGTATTGCCCGCTCGATCACCCTGGCCACATCGTCCGGGCTTCCCGCCATCTTCCCCATTGCGCCTTCATATGCGGCAGAAATCGCCTTCGCCACCCCGTCGTTGTAGCGCTTGTACGGCGACCCCTCACGGGTACTCGCCCGTAGACGGGCCAGCCCGGCCTCGTCGAACGCCGTCTTGATCGCGCCGGGCTCGATGAGCGACACGGCCACCCCAAATGGCCGGACCTCGAAGCGAAGTGCGTCGCTGATCGCTTCCACCGCGTACTTCGACGCGCTGTAGTACGCGCACCCCGGTAGTGAAATCTTGCCGGAAATGGAACCGAGATTGATGATGCGTCCCCATCGCTGCGCGCGCATCTGCGGCAAAACCAGCTGCGTGAGCCGCGTCATCCCCACGACGTTGGTCTCCAACTGCTGTCGCAGCGCGTCGGCGGACGATTCCTCGACCGGGCCGTACTCGCCATAACCGGCGTTGTTGACCAGCACTCCGACCGCGCCTTTTGTGTCTACGACACTGCGCACCGCGCGCACCATCGACTGCTCGTCGGTGACATCAAGCCCGAGCGTTCGACAGCCCAACCCCTCGAGTTCCTCGAGCGTCTCGGGTCGCCGTGCTGTCGCGAACACATCGAAGCCCGCTCGTGTGAGGCGTTCGGCGGTCGCTCGGCCGATACCGGTCGAACACCCCGTGATCAGGACCACGTTCGAGACCAAGGCCATCTCCCCGGGCGCTCACCACATCGGTCGTCTTCATCCCCGCAGAAACGACCCTCGCATAACCCTCCGAGAGCTAGCAATATGCGTACTCCTGTCGATTCACGTAGCCCATCTCGAGGAGACGAAGTGAGCGCCACCGTCGCGACCGTCATCGTTCCGACGACCGAGCAGATGCAGCAGGCTGTCATGAGCTACATCGCGCAGGGGTTCGTTGTGTCCACCCAGACGGGCGACTCGACGACACTCTTCAAGAAGAAGGAGTTCAGCATCCTCTGGGCGGTGATCGGCTTCTTCTTGTGCCTGTTGCCGCTGCTCATTTACTGCATCGTGTACGCAACCCAAAAAGACCAGATGGTCGTTGTGCGCATCGACCCCTCGGTCCCGCCGACGGCCGCCTTGCCCTTCGTCAGTGCGGCCAACGAGTTGACGTGGTCGGAGGACCGTCGGTACTGGTGGAACGGCTCGACCTGGATCGATGCCGGAAAGACACTCCCGCCCGGTGTGACCTTCACCGAAGATGGGACGCATTGGTGGGACGGTGTCGCGTGGCGACCGCGTCCCGCAGCGGAGGGAACAACCGCGTCGGCCTCGAACCCACCGTCGGACACGGCGACCGAGCCCGATCACCCGGAGACTTCCGTCTGAAGCGAGACGTGGTTTTCTGGCGGAGCGAGCGTCGAGTCGGCGTCACCGTGGGCATAGTGCAAACGGATGACGGGCCGGGAGGTGCTCGCGCCACTCAGCGTCGGTGAGATCGCGGCCCGCGACCGCGCACGCAGCCTGCAGCCAATGGTCCGACGCGAGGTCCCAGAGCTCGGCGGCGCCATCGGCGCCGACGGTGGCGAGATGTCGCCCATCCGGCGCAAAGGCGGGGCGGCTCCGCATGAAGTGCTCGATCGAAGCGGTTCGCGTCGTGTACGGAACGCGCCCGCCGACGAGCTCGGCGCCGATGGAGCGGCCGCCGGGCATCTCCCACAGCCTCGTTCTCGAAAGGCCGATCGTGGTCGTCGCAAGCATCCGGCCGTCACGGCTGTAACCAACGCCTGCGACCTGGCCGACCTGTCCCTCGAGCGCGGGCGGAACTTCCTTGCCCGTGCTCGCGTCCCATTGCCGGGTGACGCCGCTCACGGTTCCCGCGGCCACTCGCGTGCCGTCGGGGCTGAACGCGACGTCCGCGACGAGGGCATCGACGCTTTCGATCGTGGGCACGACCTCGCGGCGCGTATTCGCGTCGAAGATGTGGAAGTAGTTGTCGGCGGTCGCGACCGCGTGCAATCGACCGTCAGGGCTCCACGCGAGCGAGATGGGCTGACCGTTGTCGAACGAGATCGGTTTGCCGAGATCGTGACCAGTGCCCGGGTCGACGAACCGAAGGAGGCCGACGCCCGGACCGGACGCTGACTCGAGGTTCCCTCGACTGCGATCCACCGCGATCGCCAACACTCCCCCGCCGGGACGGAACGCGACCGAGTGCACCCAGGCCGCGCCCACGTCGATGGTCGCAACCGTCGCACCCGTGTCGCGGCGCCAGATCCGCGCTGCCGGCCCCGTTCCTCCCGCCGCGATCAATTGCCCCGCCGGATCGGACGCAACTGTGAGCGTTTCGCCCGCGAGCCGGAACATCCGTCGGACCCTCCCGGTCGACCCGTCGCGTTCCGCGACCGTGCCGTCGGCGGCGGCAGTCAGCAGTTGACCGTCAGCCGTGTACGCGGCTTCCGCGACCGCGCCGGGTTGGCCCGTGAGAGGAACCCCGATGGCGCGACGGCCGTCGAGCGACCACAGCGCGCCCGTGCGGTCGAGCCCTGCGGTTGCGAGCACGGAACCGTCGGGACTGAAGCTGACATCGTTGATCGCCGACGCGTTCGCGGCGAGCGGCTCGCCCAACGACATCGCCGCGACGCGCTCGAACAGTTGGGTCCGGCCGTCACCGCGGCCTACGGCCACCATCGTTGCGTCCGCTGAGAACTCGATGCTGTTTGCGAAGTCGTCCGAGAGTGTGAGCACGGACGAAGCTGTCCCGCGCCTGATGTCGACGATGAGCACGGGACCGGCAGCCGTCCCGATCGCGAGCAGCGAGCCATCGCGCGAGAGCGCGAGCGCGGTGACCGCTTGGTTCTGGCGTCCGAGCAGCGCCGCCGGTTGGAGTCGCGGGCCGGCCGGCGCCCGCGTTGCGACATCCCAAACCTGCACCGACTCGTTTCCCGATTCGTCGGGAAGCGGGAGCGCGATTCGGCTTGCATCCTCGCTCACCGCGAGTCGGCTGTCGTCGACGTATTTGTCGGCGAGCTTCCATACGCCGCCCCGCGCCTGCCATGTGCGTGTGTCCCAGACGACTGCGGTCGTCGGCGGCGACGGATCCGAGAGACGGACGCCGCCCTGGGCGACGAGCGTCTTGCCGTCACGACTCCACGCGGCGGTGCTCAACAGTCCAGAGGGACTCGGGAGGAAGCGCGCCAGTCTTCGTGCGTGAACGTCCCACACCTCCATGCCGCTCCCGAAGTCCGCAGCTGTCGTGCCGAACGAGGCCGCGACGGCGAGCCACCGGCCGTCCGGGCTGAACGCGGCATCGAGACCGGCGCTGCGCCCACGCACGAGCGTCGCGACGCGTCGGTGCGAATTCGTCTCCCACAGGATCGTTCCCGTGCCGTCGGATGTCGGCGTCGCAAGCATCCGACCGTCGGGACTGAAAACCGCGGCCTCGAGCCCCGATTCGGCTCCGTGGAGCAAGCCGAGCAGCAGTGGATGGACCGTGAGCGCGGATAGGAGCGTGCTGCGCGTCTCGGCCGTGCGGTCGAGCCGGTCGGCGGCAACCGCGAGCAGTAGACCGAGATCCGCTTGACGGTCGACGACACTGCGCGAGACGGCGGCGACGCGAGACACATCGGCTCGGTCCCGCGCGTCGGCGGCGCGCCGACGCTGCACGAACGCGATCGCGCCGGCCACCAGCGCGATCACCATCACGACTGCGACCGCGCCGAGGAGCACGCGCAAACGGCGGTTGGTGCGCATCTGTGCATGCGCCACCCGATCCTGCTCGGCAACGCTCGCGTCGACGAACTCCCCCTCCATGGTCGAGAGCGCGGGCCCCGACGCGCGCCATTCGGTCGCGGCGGCGAGACGTTGTCCGCGATACAGCTCGCCGGCGTCGCGGCCCGCGGCCACCCACGCTTCGGCGGCCGCGGTGAGGTGGCGGTGCAGTCGCAACGCGGTGCGGTCTTCGTCGAGCCACAGTTGCAGTCGCGGCCATTCGCGGATGAGTGCCTCGTGCGCGAGCTGCACCGACCCTTCGTCGACCGTCACGAGCCGCGCCTCGGTCAGTCGAGCGAGAATCGCAGCGACCTCACTCTCGTCGGGGCCGGCGTACTCCGCGAGCGCGGCTCGGCGGCGCGTGTCCCCCGTGCTCTCGCCGGGCTCGACGAGCCGCAACAGCACCCGTCGGGCGAGAACTTGTTGCCGGGCATCCACCGACTCGAGCACGCGATCCGCCGTGGTCGCGATTGCGGCCCGCACGCCGCCGGTGCGTCGATACGCATCGAGGGTAAGCGTGCGACCGTCGCGCGCCTCCCACGTGGCCAGCAGCGAATGGGAGAGGAGTGGAAGCGCGCCCGGTTCCCCGGAGACCTCGCTCACGAGGAGATCGACCAGGGCACCTTCGACGCGTAATCCGCGGGTGCGAGCAGGCTCGATGATCGCTTCTCGCAGCTCTTGTTCGCTCATCGGACCGAGAAGCAGCTGCTCGCTCGCCACGGCGGCCGCGAGCGCGGGGTGACTCGCACAGCTGCCGTAGAAGTCGGCGCGAATCCCGATCACAACCGGTCCGTCGTAGCCGAGAATCGCGTCGATGAAGCAGGCTCGTTCGTCGTCGTCATGACAAAGCGTGAAGAGCTCTTCGAACTGGTCCACGACGAGAAGTGAGGTACCGGAGGGGACTGCCGGCGGGTGCGCGCCCGGCGTGACGACCTTGCTCGCACTGAACCGCGGCAGGAGACCGGCTCGGAGAATCGACGACTTGCCACTGCCCGAGCTCCCGACGAGCGCAACGAAGCCCGCACGGCGAACGCGATCCACCAAATCGTGGACTACATCCGCGCGGCCGAAGAAGCGCGCACTGTCGTCGACATCGAACGCGAGCAGACCTTGATACGGGCATTCAGCGGGCGACGGAGGCGCGTCGACATCCGGCGCCGCGACCGCGAACACGGTCACGGGCTCTTGCACGCCGCGCAGCCGGTGCGGCCCGAGGTCGACGAGCGTCGCACCTGTAGGCATGGTTCCGGCAACGAGCGCGGCGGTCGTGCCGCTGAGGAAGACCTGATTACCGTCGGCGAGACCGCGCACGCGCGCACCGACACTCAGGGTCGGGCCGAAGTAATCGCTGCCCCGATGGTCGGCCTCACCCGTGTGCAGCGCCATGCGCACCGCGAGGGCGAGATCTCCGGGCCACACCTCGGCGCGGAGTCGACGTTGACAGTCGATGGCGGCCACGACGGCATGCTCAGCCGCGCTGAACACCGAAACGGTCGAGTCGCCTTCGCCCATCGACTGTAGGAATCGACCCCCATGCGACTCGACCGTTTCGGCGATGATCTCGTCGTGGCGCACGAGCGCGTGCGCCATCGACGACGGGTCGCGTTCCCAGGCTGGTGTGGAGCCCTCGATATCAGTCAGACAGAACGTGAGAACGCCCGTCGGGAGCGTCGAGCCCCAACCCGCGCGTAGTCGCTCGACAAGCTCCCCCGGCGTCTGCGGCCGGCGCGTCGGGTCGGTTGCGAGGCCGGACCGAATCGCGGTTTCGAGCGCGACCGCTTGCTCGCGGTCGATCCCCTCCCACGCGCTCCGGATACCGGTGGGCGGGGCGCCCGTCAGCAAGGCGTACGCGGTGGCGGCCAACGCGTAGACGTCTGAAGCGCGGCTCGCGGGCGCGCCGGTCACGAGCTCGGGCGCCGCGAACCCCGCCGTGCCGAGACGACGCTCGGGCGAGCGCGCCGCGGTCGAGATCCCGAAGTCGACGAGCACGATGTGGCCGCCGCGAGTCAGCACCAGGTTCGCGGGCTTCACGTCGCCGTGGATCACGGGACGCTCCTGCGTGTGAAGGTGGGTCAGCGCGTCCGCGGTCTCGGCCAGCCAGGCAACGACGCTCGACGGCGCGAGTCCGGGCCGTCCCTTGGTGCGCAGTACTCGACCGAGGTCGACACCGTCGACCCAGTCCATGACGATGACGTAGTGGTCGTCTTCGAAGAAGTCGTCGCGCACCAGCGGAAGGTTCGAGTGGGGCGCGAGCGCGAGGAGCACGCGCGCCTCGTTGAGCATGAGCTCGCGGTCGGCGTCAGACGCGACCGCTCGGAGCTTCAGCGCGACGAACCGGCCGTGCTGCCGGTCGAGCGCCTTCACGAGCCGGCCCTCTCCGCCCTCGCCAACGACTTCG
Organism: Actinomycetota bacterium; assembly: GCA_030839005.1. Taxonomy (GTDB): domain Bacteria; phylum Actinomycetota; class Acidimicrobiia; order IMCC26256; family PALSA-610; genus PALSA-610. The sequence goes on from JAUZEM010000457.1 coordinate 7,899, forward strand.
ATCGGTTCGTAGCGGTCGCGTATGAGCTGGGTCATTACCGCGCTGCCACCCCCGATCCGGCACTCCGAGGATAGGAGACGCGTGGCTCGCGTACGCTCTGGGCCATGAGCGCCGCCGTCGAGGTCTGGGCGATCGCGGGCCGACGAACGGTCGAGCTCCCCGGCGACCGGGTCACGATCGGCAAGGGCGCAGAGAACGACCTCGCGCTCGATGATGACGAGACCGTCAGCCGCCTCCACGCAGTGTTCGATCGGTTCCCGGCCGGGTGGTGTGTCACCGACCTCGGCTCGTCGAACGGCACGTACGTGAACGGAGAGCGGATCTTCGCGGCCCGCCGGGTGCGCCACGGCGACGAAGTGCGCGTCGGGTCCACGAAGCTGCTCTTTCGCGACTCCGCCGACGTTGGACGGACCGTGACCAAGGCTCCCGTCGAAAGCCCCAACATCACCGCCCGCGAACGCGACGTCCTGGTTGTGCTCTGCCGGCCGCTACTCGATCGTGATCTGTTCACCGAGCCCGCCTCGATCCGTGAGATCGCCACCGCGCTGGTGGTTTCTGAGGCCGCGGTCAAACAGCACCTTGCGAGGTTGTACGACAAGTTCGGCGTCGACGCCGCCGACCACCGTCGGGCGCGACTTGCGAACGAAGCGCTGCGACGTGGCGCGGTGACCATTGCCGATCTCCACGAACCTCCGGACGATTGACTCACGACGCGGCACCCTTCGCCTCACCATCACGCGAGAGCGGGGACGCGTTTGCCCGAACACACCGCGCATATCGCGAGCAAACTGTTCAGGGACGAACGGCCACGTAGGCGATGGCTCTGAAGCTGCCGTCGGAGTCGTCGCTTCCCCACATGCACACGTCCAGCGTGGCGTTCTTGGGCGCAGGCTTGAAGAGGTCCAACGTTTGGGTCTCGCCACCGACCGGGGTGAACTCGACGTGGAGGCCGTAGGGCACGAGCACCTGGTTGCCGGCGGTGAGGTGAACGGGCGTCCAGTCCCCGCTGCCATTGGTCGCGATCTCGACCGTCCCCAGGTTTTGACAGGTGACGTTATAGACCTGCCCCTTCCTGGCGTTCGTCGGGTCCGCGCCTGCAGGTCCGGCGATCAGACCAGACGTGGTCAACGCGGCGAGGGCAACAATGGCGCCCGCAGCCAACCTTGTGAACTTCATGACGATGATCCCTCCTGTTGCGCGGTTGTCGGTGACATCCGAACCGGACGAGACAGTTGCCTTGTTGTCTGCATGGCTCCGATTCTGGCGCAGTATTCGGGCGCGAACGATGGGTGCAGGGGGTACACGCGTCATGCCAAATGGAAAGGTGCGCCTTGCCATCCGGCAAGGACGGGCGAGGCATCATGTGTCGGTGATCGAATCGCGAGTGTTGTTTGTCACGGGTGCGCCGGGCTCGGGTAAGACAGTCGTCGCCGCGCTTGTCGCCGCTCGGCTCCCGAACTTCATCGTTCTCGACATGGACGCGCTCCTCGAACCCGCCAGCTGCCTCGCGGGAGTTGACCTCCGACGATCCGAAGCGGCTTCGATGTGGCCCGCGTACAACGACCTGTGGGTGCGACTCGCTGCGATGCTGGCGCGGGCACGCCCCGTGTTGTTGCTCGGTCCGCTCGGGCCTGATGAAGTCGACGAAACCCGATCGCGGCACATGCTTGGCGCGGTCGAATGGGCGTTGCTCGACTGCTCCGATGACACACGCCGCGATCGACTCACGGGACGCGGGTACGACTCGTCCGCAATCGCCGACGCGATCGCGGACGCCGGAGCGAGACGATCGCTGGGCCTCTTCGCTATCCGGACGGATCGAGTAACGCCCCACCAGACCGCGACCGAAGTGGCGAACTGGGCGACCGACGTGACGCGATAACTGTCGTTCGCTCTGGCGCGGCTCTGTAGGATCGGCATCGTGACCCCTATCGATCAAAGCCTCGGAACCAAGGAAGAGAAGCGGGGATGATGAAGAGCGAGTCGCAGGAAAACAAGTCTCCTTCTCAGCTGATCGACGCGAGAATCAAGGAGCTAGGCGACTGGCGCGGCAAGATGCTCAGCCGGCTCCGAACCTTGGTCAAGGAAGCCGATCCCGAAGTCATCGAGGAGTGGAAGTGGAGAGGCGTTCCGACGTGGTACCACGACGGAATCGTGTGCACGGGCGAGACGTACAAGAGCGTCGTGAAGATGACCTTCGCCAAAGGGGCCGCTCTGAAGGATCCCTCGGGCCTCTTCAACTCCAGTCTCGGCGGGAACACAAGGCGTGCCATCGACTTCCACGAGGGCGAGAAAATAGATGAGAAGGCGTTGAAGACGCTCGTTCGTGCCGCCGTGACCCTGAACAAGTCCAAAGCCAAAAGCTGACCGACGGAATGGCGCGGAGGTTGTCTACAACGGGCTGAGGTCGAAGGTGTCGCCGGTGCAAACGTCCCCAGGATCGCCGTCCCAGCAGGATCTCGAGGCCGCGCACTGCTGGGAGGCCGACGATCGCGTGCCGGGGCGACCGGCGATGACGGCGTACCGCCGCCGGCTGCGCTACCACCAGTCGCAGTGGCGCGAGGCGCGCGGTCACCCGATCGGCACCCAACCGATCGTGCCGCGACCAGGCGCACCGGTCCGCCTCGTCGGCAACCGGGTCCCGCTCGACTACGGGCGCGACACGGGTGCCAACTTCCTCACGGCCGGCGCGCTCGGCGCCGCCCGCGCCCGCACGTCGATCATCGAACCCCACCAGAGCTTCGACCACCAGCGGCTGTGGGCCGATCTCCTGTCGTCCGAGGCTGTCAGCTTCAACCTGTTCGGCGATCTCGCGGCCGACCTCACCCGCGCCGAGCGCGCGGTGCACACGTGGTGGCCCGACGCGCCCGGCAGCGTGTGCGACGTCCGCTTCGCCCACTCGCCGGGTCGCCTCGACCCCCGATACCTCAACAGCCTCCGCGCGTTCGACGTGGCGTTCGTGCTCGACGTCGGCGGTGGTGAGCGTGCGGTGATCGGCGTCGACACCAAATACCACGAGCGCAACAAGGTCGAGCAGCCGAAGCCGACCAACGCGGCGCGCAACTTGGAGGTGTGCGATCGCTCGCGCGTGTTCGCACCGACGGCACGCCGTCTCCTCGAGCCGTCGGACCTGGCCGAGATGTGGCTCGAGCACCTTCTCCTTCTCTCCATGCTCCAACACGAGAGCCGGGAGTGGACGTGGGGCCGGTACGTCGTCGTGCACACCGCGGACAACACCGACGTCGCCGATGCCGCCGCCCGCTACCGCGACTTCCTCACGGACGATGCGGCCTTCGCCACCATGACAGTCGAGGCGCTGCTCGACTCCGGCGCGCTGCGGCGGCGAACCGCTGCGGCGCTGCGCACGCGCTACCTCCCACTCTGAACGTGGCGGCCGTGGTCTTGGGGGCCGAGAACAGGTAGTTGCCTACGCGGGACGGCGACGGGCGCGGTCGTTACCGTTTCCGGGAGCGGCACGGCGACGGCGAGCTACGGAGCTCGCCCAGGGTGTTGGGAGGTCGCATGTTCGGACGACGAGCGGTTCAGGGCGACGACGGTCAGCCGGCAAAGCGTGCGCGTCGGGGCAGAGGGCTGGGGCCTTTCACCGGAGGCCAACTGACGATCATCATCGTCACGTTCGCGGTGCTGTTGTTGTTCCCGATCGGAGCGTGGGCGTTGTCGTTCTCGAACGTCGCGATCACCGATCCTGGCGGCGTGAACCAGGCGAAGGTGGATAGCGGCAAGAACTTGCATACGGCCATCGCCGGTCCGGCGGGGGTGAACGTCGCGGCGGTCGACGCGAAGAGCAACCTCAACACGGCGATCCACGACGCGGGCACCGGGACGGCCGCGAAAGTGAACGCCTTCGGTCAGGTCTCGGCTGCAGTGACGGGTTCGGTAACGGCCACTGCCGCCGCCCCGAGCGCCACGTTCGTTGCCATTGGCAGCGCCGTGAACGGCAGCCCGAGTTGCGCGTTCTTCACGCCGAGGGCGGGTTCGGCCGCGGTAATCACCCACATCGACCTCTTGTCAAAAGGTGCGACGTCTTCCTTTGACGGAGTTGTAGGGGTGGACGCGGCAACCGGTCCAGGCTGCACTGGCGAAACTCTGATCGGCGAGGCGGAGTTCTCAAACGCCTCGACGTACTCAGAGAACCTCGGGGCAGGTATCGCTGTGGCCAATGGCCACTTTCTCGATATGGGCGCTTCGGGACCGTCAGGAGGCAGCGGCGGCGTCCTGATCCACGGCTACTACGTACCCGCCGCGCAATGCTCGTCGGGTTGCCTCTGACCAACGCGATTTCGTCGCGGGCGATCCACTGACCTGTCGACGTCAAGACGTGGTTCGCGCGAGCCGACACTTGTGTGGTGACGGCATGGGGAAAGACCGCGACACCGCCGCCCGGCTGGTATCCCGATCCGGAACAGCCCGCGAACGTGCGCTGGTGGGATGGCACAACGTGGACCGAACACCGCGCCCCGGTCTGGCAGCCTCCGATGGGATCCTGGGTGGGTCCGGGGTCGGCCGCTGCGAATCACGAGCTCGACTGGGTGCTGCCGGTCAATCGCGACGGCTTCGCAATCGCGTCTGGATATCTCGCGCTGTTCTCCTTTATCCCGAATCCGGTGACGTCGCTCGCCGCGATCGCCTGCGGCTGGGCCGCGTTGCGACGGATCCGCACGTCAGGGAAGCTCGGCCGCGGCCGCGCCTGGTTCGGCATCATCGTCGGCGGCCTTTCGCTGGGACTGTTCTCGTTCGCCGTGCTCGCCGCGATCTGAGTCGTTGGCCGAGCGCCAACAAGTCGGGGCTGCGACAATGCGATCAACGCGCGTGCGCGCCGCAGCCTGATTTGTGATTCCGGGAGGGGGAACGTTGAGTGAAGGCACCGCTCCGCCCGGGTGGTACCCCGACCCTCGTGGCGCGGGTCAGCGTTACTTCGATGGCAGCGCGTGGACCGGCTACACGGTTCCATGGCCGCCGTCACCGACTGTTCCGTATAGCTCCGCGGCGACCGCGTGGAGGGGTACGCACCAGTGGAAGGGCGCGCGGTACGGTCGGCCGCCCACGGTGCCTGGGTCGTTGGCCGACCCC
>JAUZEM010000477.1 GCA_030839005.1 Actinomycetota bacterium
ACGAGCTCCTCACTGTGGCGGATCGGGACGATGCGATCGGAGCTCGCGTGCCAGCACCGCACCGGCACCGCGATCTCTTCGACCCGGAAACCCCAGGGCCGGCCGAGCGCGTCGTAGTCGTCGACCACCCCTGCCGCGCCGCGCCGGCACGACTCCGTGAACACCGCCAGCGCGGCGCGGGCCGACGGGAACCCGGCCATGACCGCGCGGTCGGCCGCGGGCATCTCAATCTGCGCGAATCGCAGTGAGATGAGGGGCGCGATCCGCGCGAAGCGTGCGGACAATGACAGCACCACCCGTGCCAGCGCGGGCGCGCGATTCGCGAGGTGGGTGAGTCGCCGATCGGTTGCCTCGAAGTCGTCGACGGATGCCCACACGCCGACTTGTCCCGCGCCCGACACCACGGCTACCCCCGGCACTCGATCGGGAACCGCGTGCGCGGCGGCGAGTGCATACGGCCCGCCGCCGGAGTAGCCGACGATGGAGAACTTCCGGAGGTCGAGCGCGTCGGCGAACGAGCTCAGGACCGGCGGATACATGTCGACGGTCGGGCTGCGACCCCGATCCCACGGGTCGGAGTCGCCGATGCCGGGTCGGTCGGGCGCGAGCAGCCGGATCCCGCGTACGCGGGCGCCCGTATCCGCCCACGCGAAACCGGCGCCACATGCGGGCGTTCCGTGCAGTGCGACCACGGGTGTGCCGCCCGGGTCGCCGAACTCGTAATAGCCCGTGACCCGACCGTCCGAGGTACGGACCGTGCGCGGTACCGCCTCGGCGATCTCCAGCATTCGCCGGTCAACGGGGCGCGTCGCCGCGGCGGTATACGGCGGTGATCTCGTTCAACCGGTCGACGAGGTCTTGATCGAGCTTGGTGTCGACGGCGGCGATCGTCGCGTCCAGCTGTTCCGGCCGGCTCGCGCCGACGATCGGCGCGGTGATCGCCGGGTGCGTCAGTGTCCACGCCACGGCGAGCGTCGGCAACGGAATGCCCGCGTCGCTCGCGAGCTTCACGAGCTCGTCGACCGTATCGAACACGTTGTCGTGCCAGTAGCGGTCTTGGTACGTCTTGGCCGCGTTGCCGAGCGCGAAACGAGTTCCCTCGTCGGGTGCCTTGGTCCGGTCGTGCTTGCCCGACAGCATGCCGCCCGCGATCGGGTTGTACGGGATCACGGCGATGCCTTCGTCGAGGCAGAGCGGGAACAGCTCGCGCTCGAACTCGCGGAACAACAGGTTGTAGCGCGGCTGCACGGAGTCGAAGCGCGCCCAACCCTGAACCTCGCTCCGGCCGATCGCGCGGGCGAGACGGTACGCGAGGAAGTTCGAGCACCCGATGTAGCGGAGCTTGCCGGCGCGCACGACCTCGTCGAGCGCGCCGAGCGTCTCGTCGAGCGGCACGCCCGGGTCGTCGAAGTGCAATTGGTAGAGGTCGATGAAGTCGGTCTGAAGCCGGCGCAGCGACGCGTCGATCGCGTCCATGATGTGGCGGCGGCTGTTGCCCATGTCCCAGCGATTTCGTCCCGTCGGCCCGAAGCATTTCGTCGCGACGACGTGGTCGCCACGCCGGCCCTGCAACCAACGGCCGACGATCTCCTCGGTGCGCCCGACCGTCGAGAGGTCACCGCCGAGCGGGTACACGTCGGCCGTGTCCAGGAAGGTCACGCCGAGGTCGGCCGCCTTGTCGAGCACGCGCCGCGCCGATGGTTCGTCGATCTGCAGACCAAAGGTCATCGTACCGAGGCAGATTCTGGAGACTTGGAGACCGGTGCGGCCGAGGCGAACGTGTTGCATGTCAGAGATGTACCACCGCGAGGCTGACGACGCACAACGCCGTGCTCGCGAGCAGTACCAGACCGTCGGTGACGCGGGTACGGGCGGGGGGCAGATTGGCACCCGCGCCGAGCCCGCCCCGCGCCTCGATGGCGTCGGCGAGATCGCGCGCCCGCCGGATCGACACGACGATCGCGGTCGACAGCAGATCGTGGGTCTCGATCAGCATGTTGCGCACTATCGCGCGCGGCCTGTCCCGGGTCGTGTCGCGGCTCGTCTCGCGGTCGTGCGCGCGCAGCCGCCGGGCGGCGTTGAGGACACGTATCTCATCGATCAGCAGGGGGAGGCAGCGGATCGCCAGCGCGATCGCGATGACCCACTCGTCGACCGGAAGGCGAAGCCATCGCAACGGACGACCGAGACGCGCGAGCGCGGGCGCGATCTCGCCGAGGGGAGTGGTCCAGCCGATGAGCGCGCCCGAGAGCACGAGCGCGACCGCGAGCGCGGTGAAGCGCGCCCACTCCTCGAGGCCACCGATGCTGAGGGCGATGCCACCGACGTAGGTGATGGGCTTCGTGGGCGACCACAAACTGAGCAGCGCCGCGATCACGAAGACGCCGAAGAACCAGTTCGGCAGGCGCGGGAACGCTCCGATTGGGATGCGCGCGACGAGCAGCTCGAGCGCGACGGCACCCCCTACGAGCGCGAGCATCGCCCACGTCGGCGAGATCGACACCATCAGCGCGAGCTCGGCGGCGACGAGCAACTTCGTTCCCGCCCAGAGCCGGTGCATCGGCGAATCGCCGGGGACGAGGCGGAGGAAGGTCAGCTCGGTGTCGCGTCGGGACTTCGGCGGCCGCTCCCGGGCCAGCGTGCCGGGCCGGTTCACGGCTGCGCCTCGGGGATGGCGTCCTCGAGGGGTTCATCGCGGCAGATGCGGCCGGCTTCGAGCTCGACGAGCCGATCGACGAGTCCTTCGGGCAGGTCTCGGTCGTGTGAGACGATCACGAGAGCGATGTCACTCCGCTCTCGCAGCCCGGAGAGCAGGGTGTCGAGGTCGGCACGACCGCTCGCGTCGAGCCCGGCGAACGGCTCGTCGAGCACGATCGCGCGCGGCTGCGCGGCGAGGACACCGGCGAGGACGACCCGGCGCGTCTGACCCCCGCTGAGCTCGTCGACGCGCCGGCCCGCGAAGCGGTGCGGGTCGAGACCGACGGCGGTCAGGGCCGCGCGGGCCGCGGCTTCGTCGACGCCGCCGGCCGTTCGGACCTCGTCGAGAACGGTGGGCCGGAGCAACTGCAGGCGCGCATGCTGGAACGACAGGCCGATCCGGCCGACCTGCTCGACGATCGGCCGGCCCTCCAGGTTCGCCGTTCCTTCGCTCGGCACGAGCAGACCGGCGAGGATCCATGCCAGCGTTGACTTGCCCGAGCCGTTGTGCCCGACCACGACGATCGCCTCACCGGTGCAAATCGTGAGATCGATTCCCGCGAGGGCGCGGTTCGCCCACGGCGTCTTGCGCGAATAGACATGACCGACCCCGACGAGTGTGATGAGCGGCGCGCCGATCGACGTCGTTGCCCGTCGTTCGGCGGCGTGATGTTCGGCGGCGTGATGTTCGGCCGCGTGCCGTTCGGCCGCTTGCACCCGTTCGTCGGCGCGCGTCCGTTCGTCGGCGCGAATCCCTTCCGGCGCGTCAATGA
>JAUZEM010000492.1 GCA_030839005.1 Actinomycetota bacterium
GCTCGACGACGATTGAGGCCGACATCACGCCGATCATCGTGCACGTCGGTGGTTGGACGTTCGACGGCACATCTGTGGTCGGCGCGACGCTCGCATCGCCGCAGTTCGCGAACAACGACTACGGCTCGACTCCGGCCGCCACTGCGGCGGGCGCGTTCCCGAACGCGCCGGCTTTGATCCGCGGCCCGGGCGGCCAGCTTTCGCAGGCTGACAGTGGCGTCCAGCAGCAGTTGGAGGACGCCACGATGCGGGCGCAGTTCAACAAGGTAGGGGCGCAGAGCACCTACCACCTGCTCCTGCACCCGAACGTCCTTCCGGCGGTCACGATCGACGTGCCGTCGAACCAGGGAACGGTGATCGCCAGCGGACGCGGCGTCGTCGCTGCCGACATCAACATCAGCTGGTGGTCGGCCCAGATCAACAACCTCGAGACGCAGGCCGATCCGACGCACCTGCCGATCTACCTGACCGACAACGTCTACCTGCACATCGGTCCGGACATCAACAACTGCTGTGTCCTCGGCTATCACGGCACGAAGGCGGCCGGCCGGGGCGGCGGCAGCTCGAACAGTCAAGGCAATGCGCCGGTGCAGACCTTCGCGTGGGCGTCGTACGTCCGGCCTGGCTTCTACTCACGGCCGAACGGCGGCACCGACTGGGCGCTGCAGGACATCCACGCGCTCAGCCACGAGATCGCAGAATGGGCGGACGACCCGTTCGTGAACAACACGGTCGAGCCGTGGCTGACGCCGACGGCACCCCAGTACGGATGCACGAACGTCCTGGAGACCGGCGACCCGGTCGTCGCGATCGGCTTCGCGATCGGCACCAACACGTTCGCGCAGGGGCCGAACCCCAACGGGACCCAGAGTGCCGATGGGTACTACCACCCGGAGGACGAAGCGCTCCTCCCGTGGTTCATGCGCCTCCCGAGCAACAACACCGGCTCCGAGGTGAACCAGTCGGGTGTCGGCGGTCGCTACACGTTCATGGGCGACCTGAATCCGTTCCCGGGCTTCCGCCAGCCGGCGACGGGTTGCTAAGAACCACCTTCGAATCACGCATCGACGAGAGGCCTGGGCAACCGGGCCTCTCGTCTTTTCGGCATGCTGGTCGGCGTGCAGCGGAACCGCCTCCTACTCGTCGCGGCCGCTGTCGGCGCTGCAGCAGTCGTCGCGGTCGTGCTGATCGTCGCTTCGGGCAGCAGCTCGAGCTCCCCGACGACGACCGCAACGACGACGGCCGCCGCGCCCTCGAGCTCGCTTGCGGGCATCCCGCAGCACGGCAACACGCTCGGGAAGGCGAGCGCCTCGGCGACCCTGGTCGTCTACGAGGACCCCCAGTGCCCGTTCTGCAGGAGCTGGAATGTCTCGACGCTCCCAACCGTCGTCAGGCAGTTCGTACGCACCGGGAAGATCAAGCTCGAGTACCGCGGCGTCGTGATCATCGGCCCGGACTCGGTCCGCGGGCTGCGCGCGATCTACGCGGCGGGAAAGCAGAACAAGCTCTGGGATTTCGCGGACGCGCTGTATGCGCACCAGGGCGCGGAGAACAGCGGTTGGATCACGAACGACGTGATCCTGGCGGCCGCCCGCGATGCCCACGCAGATGGCAAGGCGATCCTTGCGGACATGGGGTCGTCGGCGGTGACGGCCGCGCTGAGAGAGGCTCAAAAGCAGGCAACCGCAGATCACCTGCAAGGCACGCCGACGTTCATCATCGAGCGGCCGCCGGCGTTGGCGCAGCCACTCGCCGTGTCCGCTCTTGACCCGGCGACGTTCGACGCCGCGCTCTCGGCAGCGCTTCAGTAGTGAGGCTGCGTTCTGCGATTGCCGTCGCCGCCGTCGTCGGCGGTGCGATCGCCGCGTACCTGACCGTCGTCCACTATGCGCACCTCTCGCCGATCTGCACCTCGGGAGGTTGCGAGAAGGTGCAGCAGTCGAGCTATGCGAAAGCGGGTGGCATCCCCGTGGCCGTGCTCGGCCTCGTCGCCTACCTCGGCGTCCTGCTGACGGCAGCGGTCCGCGGCGTTCCCGCAGCGCTCGCCGGCGCGGTGATCTCGCTCACCGGTGTTGCCTTCAGCGGCTACCTGCTCTGGGCGCAGATCGCCCGAATCCACGCGATCTGCCAGTGGTGCGTCGGAAACGACGTCGTGATCGCGGTCGTCGCGGTGCTCTGCGTGGCGCGCGTGCTGACCGAGCCCGACGCCGCTCGACACCGCGAGCGGCCGATGACACCGCGGAGCGGCCGATGACGAGACGCGGCGCGCTGCTCTTCGCAGCGATGTGCGTGATCTGGGGAGTGCCGTACCTGATGATCCGCGTTGCGGTCCGTGAGCTCACACCCGCCACGCTCGTTTTCGGGCGAACGGCGATCGGCGCGCTCCTGCTGCTGCCCGCCGCTGCGCTTCGTCACGAGCTACGCCCACTCGTGCGCTGCTGGGCCCCGCTTCTTCTGTACACGGCCGTCGAGGTGGCAATCCCGTGGGTGCTCCTCGCGCGGGCCGAAACGAAGCTCACAAGCTCCCTGACGGGGCTGCTGATCGCCGGCGTGCCTCTCGTCGGAGCGCT
>JAUZEM010000548.1 GCA_030839005.1 Actinomycetota bacterium
CGCGACGGCGCGACCTACTCGTCCGACCAAAAGCGCGGTGGCGTGGTCGTGCTCGAGGAGCAGCCCGATATGAACTTCGAGCAGGGGGGCAACCTCATGCTCACCATGGACGCGCCGGACCACACCCGCTACCGCAAGCTCGTCAACCGCGGTTTCACTCCGCGCCAGATGCGGATGCTCGAGCCGCACATCCGCGAGCTCACGAGCAAGATCATCGACGACGTGATCGAGCAAGGTGGTTGCGACTACGTGGTCGACGTTGCGGCCGAGGTGCCGTTGCAGGTCATCGCGGAGATGCTCGGCGTGCCGCAGGAAGACCGGCACAAGCTGTTCGAGTGGAGCAACCGCATGATCGGCTCCGAAGACCCCGAGTACATGGTCTCGCAAGAGGAGGTCATGAACGCGCAGGTCGAGATGTTCATGTACGCGAACGAGCTCGCGGCGAAACGGCGCGAGGAGCCTCGCGACGACATCATCAGCGCGCTGCTGAACGCCGAAGTCGACGGTGACCAACTCAGCGAGATGGACTTCAATCTCTTCTTCCTGCTCATCGCGGTGGCGGGCAACGAGACGACGCGCAACTCGATCTCGCACGGCATCAAGGCGTTCTGCGACTTCCCCGAGCAGTATCAATTGCTGGTCGACGATCCGTCGCGCGCGCAGTCGGCGACCGACGAGATCGTCCGGTGGGCGTCGCCGGTCATGTACTTCCGGCGCAACGTCACACGCGACACGGTTCTGCGCGGCCAGCAGCTCGAGGATGGCGACAAGGTCAGCATCTGGTACATCTCCGCGAACCGCGACGAGGACAAGTTCGACCGCCCGTTCGAGTTCGACATCCTCCGCAGCCCGAACGAGCACGTCGGCTTCGGTGGCGGTGGGCCGCACCACTGCCTCGGGATGAACCTCGCGCGCATGGAGATCTACGTGCTGCTCGAGGAGATGGCGAAAAGGATTCCGACGCTCGAGCGCACCGGCGAGGCGGAGCCACTGCGGTCGAACTTCATCGCCGGCATCAAGCACATGCCCGTGAAGTACCCACCGGGCGAGCGCGTCTGCCCGGTCGCCGGGTCATGAGCGAGCACCGGTTCCGGTTCGGGATCGAGGTCCACGGTCCGCTCGAGGGACGGACGTGGTCCGACACCGTTCGCGAGCTCGAGGCGCTCGGTTACTCGACGCTGTTCGTCCCCGATCACTTCGACGAGGGCCTCGGACCGATTGCGGCGATGGCGGCCGCGGCCGCGGTCACGACGACGTTGAACGTCGGCTCGCTGGTTTTCGACTGTGACTACCGCCACCCGGCAGTGCTCGCGCGCGAGCTCGCAGCGATCGACGTCTTGTCGGAGGGTCGGCTCGAAGTCGGCGTCGGCGCGGGTTGGAAGAAGCTCGACTACGACCGTTCGGGTATCCCGATGGAATCGCCGAAGGTCCGCGTCGACCGGATGATCGAGCACACCAAGATCTTGAAGGCGTTGTTTGCCGACGAGGCGCCGGTGAGCTTCGAAGGCGAGCACTACCGCATCACCGATCTGCCGGGCACGCCGCGTCCGTACACGCGGGGTGGTCCGCCGCTCATCATCGGCGGCGGCCAACCGCGTGTGCTTCGATTCGCCGGTCAAGTCGCCGACATCGTCGGTGTAAATGCGTCGATCCACTCGGGTGCGGTCGACACCGACGCCGCGCACGACGCCATGCCCGAGCGCATCGACCAGAAGGTCGGTTGGCTGCGCGAAGGCGCGGGCGCTCGCTTCGACCACATCGAGTTGAACGCGTGGCTCGCGGCCGCCGAGGTCACCGACGACACGGTCGGTGTCGGCGAAGCCATGGGACAACTCTTCAGCGCCGATCCGAAGGATGTGCTCGCCTCACCGCTCACGCTCATCGGTTCGCTCTCGGAGTGCGCCGACCGTCTGCGTGAGCGCCGCGAGCGCTGGGGCTACAGCTACAGCGTCATCCCGGGAGAAAAGGCGCGCGACTTCGCGCCGCTGGTCGCCGATCTGACCGGCGCGTAGGAGCTGTCCGCGGCGATGCAGATCTCGTGCGCGTTCCCGCCGGGTCCGCATGTCGTCGATCACATCGTCGAGGCGGAACGCCTTGGTTATGAGCGCGCGTGGCTGTTCGACTCGCCCGCGCTGTACGGCGACATCTGGGTGATCGCCGCGCTCGCCGCGCAACGGACGACGCGCATCGCGCTCGGACCGGCCGTCCTCGTTCCCAATCTTCGGCACCCGCTCGCACAGGCGAGCGCGATCGCGACGCTCGAGCAGCTCGCGCCGGGGCGCGTGGCCGTCGCGATCGGGACCGGCTTCACCGGTCGCATGGCGATGGGGCAGAAGCCGCTCACGTGGGCGTGGACGCGCCGGTACATCGAGCAACTGCGAGCGCTGCTGCAGGGCGAGAAGGTCGACGTCGACGGCGCGATCGTGCAGATGCTGCACGGGTCCGAGTTCGCGCCCGCGCGTCCGATCCGCACGCCGATCGTCATCGCCGCGAACGGACCAAAGGGACTGGCGGTCGCGCGCGAGCTCGGCGACGGTGTGATGACGATCGGCGGTGGCGATCTCGATTTCGACTGGTGCTCGGTGCTCGCGTTCGGCACCGTGCTCGGCGACGGAGAGAGCCCGGGCTCCGAGCGCGCCCTCGCGGCCGCCGGCCCCGCGCTCACCGTCGTCTACCACGCCATGTACGAAGGAGACCCCGCGTCGGTCGACGCGCTGCCGGGCGGTGTCGAATGGCGCAAACGGTTGGAGGAGATTCCCGAAAAGGTTCGGCATCTCGCGGTGCACGACGACCATCTCGTGCAGGTGACCGAACGTGACCGGCCGCTGCTCGACGGCGCGCTGTTGACGGCGTTCACGTGGACGGGTTCGGCGGCCGAGGTGCGGATGCGGATCGACGCGCTGGCCGGCTCGGGCGCCACCGAGATCCTGTACGCGCCGATGGGTCCCGACGTCCCCCGCGAGCTGCGTACCTTCATGGAGATGGCGACCGCCTGAGGCGCCGCCGCGAGGGGGTGTGGTGTGAAGCTCGGTCTGTTCGCCGTCAACATGGGTGCGTCGGCGGTTCCGGAAGAGGTCGTCGTAACCGCGCAGGCGGCGGAAGCAGCCGGCTTCGAATCGCTATGGGCGGGGGAGCACGTCGTGCTGCCCGACCCGCAGGCGCCGCCGTCGCCGATGGCACCGCAGGATCCGGCCCTCGATCCGCTGCTTGCGCTCACGTGGGCTGCGGCGCACACGTCGACCGTCCGTCTCGCCACGGGCATCGTCATCCTCCCGCAGCGCAACCCGGTCGTCCTGGCCAAGGAAATCGCGAGCCTCGACGTGCTCTGCCGCGGGCGCTTCACCTTTGGTGTCGGTGTCGGCTATCTCGAACCCGAGTTCCGGGCGATCGGTGCCGACTTCGGCAGTCGCGGTGCCGTCACCGACGAGTACCTCGACGCGATGGAGGCCCTCTGGTACGACGAGCATCCGGCGTTCCACGGTCGCTTCGCCGGCTTCTCCGACGTCGACGCGTATCCGCGACCGGTGCAGCGGCCGATCCCCATCGTGATCGGCGGGCACACGAAGCCCGCGTACCGGCGGGCGGTCGCGCGGGGCGGAGGCTGGTACGGATTCGCGATGAAGCCCGACGGCGTCGCCGCCTGTATCGCGGGCCTACGCGCGGCCGCGCTGGAGGTCGAGCGGCCCCCGGAGCTCGGCCCGCTCGAGATCACCGTGACACCGAGAGGTCGGCTCACCGCGGAGGTGGCGTCGGCCTTCGCCGATCTCGGCGTCGACCGGCTCGTGCCGTTCCCGCCGCCGACGCGCGACGGCATAACCGCGACGATCGACGCGGCATCGGAGGCCGTTGCCGGTCTGTGAGGGCGCGGCGGTGCGGCCGGCGTCGACTAGCAGTCGTCGACGAGCGTGCGCGCCAGCCGGCTCCGCTCGGCGATCGTCGCTTCGAGCCACGCGTGGGTCGCAAGCCACCCGATCGCGGGGTCGATGCCGTCTCGCTCGATGATCTCGGAAGTCCGTTCGATGAGGTAGCACAACATGGGGTTGTCAACCTGAGGCCAAGGCGGTTCCGTGTTCGACCGCAGGCGGAGTGCGTCGAGTGAACCCTGGCCTTGGACGTAGTGGCCGAGTTGCTCGTTCCAGCGAGCGAAGACGGCGCTCTCGGCGCCGGGGTCGGCGAGCACGTCACCGATCTCGAGATCGTCGAGCTCGTCGAGCTCGTCGAGATCGGTGGGTCGGGGGTCGCGCGTGTCGTGCGGGTCGTCCATGAGCCCTCTGTCATACCCGTTCCGCGGCAACCCGCAAAAGGCGCGCACCACACATGGACCACATTCAGGCTCACTGACAACAACGGCCACAAGAAACGCGCTCGGTCAGTGACGCGCTCGGTCAGTGACGCGCCGGTGCCGTCCCTCCGCGCGTCTCTGCCCACTGTGCGGCCCTGCTCGACGTCGAGGTCGTGGGGGAGCCCGAGGAGGCGTTCGGCGATGATGTTGTGCAGCACCTCGCTGGTTCCGCCGCCGACGGTGAGCGCGGGACCGAAGAGAAAGCCGCGGTCCCACTCGGCTCCGAGGGTGCCGTTCGTCTCGAGCAATCCGCCCGCGCCCATGAGACACCCGCTCGTTCGCGAGTGTCGTCTTGGCCATGCCCCAACCGAGGTTCTCGTCGCCGATCAGGTTCTCGGCGGGAACGCGCGCGTCGGTGAAGAAAACCTCGTTGAAGCCCGCGTCGCCCGCCATGTTGCGGATCGGCCGAACCTCGATGCCGGGAAGATCCATGGCCACGATGAAATAGGAGATGCCGCGATGTTTCGAGACGCCACCGCGCGTGCGCGCGATGAGGATGCCGAACTTCGCATGATCCGCGAGCGACGTCCAGATCTTCTGGCCGTTCACGCGGTAGACGTCGCCGTCGCGCTCGGCGCGGGTACCGAGGTTCGCGAGATCCGATCCGGCGCCGGGCTCGCTGAACAGCTGCCACCACAGCTCTTCGCCCGCGAGCATCGGCCACAGGTCGCACGAGCTCCCGCGGCCGCGGTGCGGGATGCTCGCGGAACCAGCGCCGGACCTCTCTGCGACGCAGGGCGTCTTCTGCGGACAGGTCGACGTCCATGCATGCAGTCTCGCATTGCCCGGGCTCGCGGAGCCCTGCTCAACTAGGCGTTCATGCCCTGGAACATCGCTGATCTCACCGAGCACGTCGTCGATGCGGTTCCCGATCGCATCGCCTTGATCGTCGCCGACGAGCCGCGGACCTATGCCGAGCTCGAAGTGCGGGCCAACCGCTTGGCCCATCACCTCGCATCCCAGGGCATCGGGCCCGGCGACCACGTCGGGATCTACGGGTTCAACAGCCACGCTTTCGTCGAGACGATCTTCGCGGCCTACAAGCTGCGCGCCGTCCCCGTGAACGTGAACTACCGCTACGTCGAGGCCGAATTGCGGTACCTCTTCGACAACGCCGACCTCGTGGCCCTCGTGCATGATGCGCAGTTCGCACCGCGCATTGCCGCGGTGCGTGATGCCCTTCCGCTGCTGCGTCACCTCATCGCGATCGACGACGGATCGGGCGAAGACACCTCCGCGATCGGCTCGGTCGCGTACGAAGAGGCCTTGGCGGGCGCGTCTCCGGAGCGCGACTTCGGCGAGCGTTCCGACGACGACATCTACATCCTCTATACGGGCGGTACGACGGGCATGCCCAAAGGTGTGGTGTGGCGGCAAGAGGACGTGTTGTGCGTGCTCGGCGGGCTGGTCAACTTCGAGACCGGCGTGCGGGTGCTCGACGAATGGGAGTTCGCCAAGGCCGCGGCCGAGGCACCGTCCGACGCCGGGTTCGGCGTCGTGATCGCGCCGCTCATGCACGGCGCGGCGCAGTGGGGGACCATCAACGGGTTGATCAACGGTCGCACGACGGTCCTGACGCCGAGGTTCGACCCGCACGATGTGTGGCGGGCCGTCGAGCGATACCGGATTCCGACGCTCAGCATCACCGGTGACGCCATGGGCCGACCGCTGATCGAGGCGCTCGACGAAGGGGGCTACGACGCCTCGTCGCTGGTCGCCGTCGCGTCGACCGCGGCGGTCTTCAGCGCGACGGTCAAGGCGCAGTTCCACGAACGGTTCCCGAATCTCGTCATCGCCGACGCGGTCGGGTCGACCGAGACTGGATACAACGGCGTGCGCGTGATCATGAAGGGCGGTGACGAGAAGCCGGGCCTTCCGACCGTTCGCATGGGACCCGACACGGTGGTTCTCGACGACGACATGAACATCGTGCAGCCGGGATCGGGCGTCGTCGGGCGCATGGCGCGCGGCGGGAACGTGCCGTTGCGCTACCACAAGGACCCCGAGAAGTCGGCGGCGACCTTCGTCACCGTGAACGGCCGGCGCTATTCGGTGTCGGGAGACTCCGCGGTCGTCGAGGCCGACGGGACGATGACGCTGCTCGGGCGCGGCTCGGTGTGCATCAACTCGGGCGGCGAGAAGATCTATCCCGAGGAGGTCGAAGCCGCCCTGAAGGCGCATCCCGCGGTATTCGACGTCGTCGTCGTCGGCGTGCCCGACGAGCGCTGGGGTGAGCGGGTCGCGGCGGTCATCGAGGTCCGGCCTGACCACTCGGTGACACTCGAGGAGCTCGACGCCCATGCGCGCCTTCACGTCGCCGGCTACAAGGTCCCGAGGGAATTGCACGTCGTCCCGAAGATCGAGCGTTCGCCGAGCGGCAAGCCCGACTACCCCTGGGCGAAGAGAATCGCAACGGGACTTACATAAATACTGGTCGCTCGCGCTCCTAATTCTTGAGCTCGACGATGATCTCGTAGTAGGGCTCGGACCCTGTGTTGACCGCAGTCTCGATGCCGCCTTTGGGGACGAGCGTCACCATCCCGGGGATCACTGCGGCCTCGAAGGTCTCACGGTAGGGACCGAGCGTGTCCGGCTCGGGCTCGACCGCGATCCGGTCGCCCTTCACCTGGATCAGCAGGTGATCGACGTCGTGGCGGTGGACGGGGCTGCGCTCGCCCGGCGCGAGGTCGAGCACCCAGACCCGCACCCGATCGTCCTCGAAGACGATCTTGGTGCCGACGCCACCGAGCTCGCGATCCACGGGTGCGAACGCTAACCGGCCCGGACGGGGCACAAGATTGGAACGTGTTCTAAAATCGCCGGCATGGCATCGCGTCGTTTCCCGTTTCCGATCCCGTTCGGTTGGTACCAGGTTGCGTTCCCGGGCGACCTCGCGCCCGGAGAGGTCACCGCAGTCGAGTACTGGAGCCGCGAGCTCGTGCTGTGGCGCGACACGGCCGGCGCGTTCCACCTTCAGGACGCGTTCTGTCCGCACCTCGGTGCGCACCTTGCGTACGGCGGCTCGGTCGACGGCGATCTTCTCACGTGCCCGTTCCACGGTTGGAAGTTCGACGGCGACGGCATGTGCTCGAACATCCCCTACAGCCAGCGCACCAATCGCAAGGCGCGTGTCCGTACCTATCCGGTCGTCGAGCGCAACGGTTTCGTGTTGGCGTGGTACCACCCGTTCGAAGAGGCGCCGAAGTGGGAGATCCCGGTCATCGAGGAGATCGGCGATCCTGCGTGGAGCGACTTCTATGCGTCGTCGTACGTGATCCGCACGATCCCCCAGGAGATGTCCGAGAACGGCGCCGACCCCGCGCACTTCCAGTTCGTCCACGGTACGGACACAGTTGCGGAGATGGAGGAGTACAACACCGACGGCCCGTGCTCGTCGATGTTGTCCAAACAGTCGTATGTCACCCCGCGTGGTGTGACCGAAGGTCGCATCGATGTGTACAACTACGGCCCGGGGTTCTCGAAGGTGTGGTTCAGTGGCATCGTCGACGCGATCAACATCGCGACCACGACGCCGATCGACGCGGAGACCACGCAGGTGCGGTTCAACTTCATCGTGCGCAGGTTCGACGACGAGAAGTTGACCTCGACGGTTGCGGATGCGTTCGTCAAGGAGATCAACAAGCAGGTACAGGAGGACCGGCCGATCTGGGAGCACAAGAGCTTCCTGCCGTCGCCGGCGCTCGCCGACACCGACGGCCCGATCCTCAAGTTCCGCAAGTGGTACAGCCAGTTCTACGCGGAGCCGTACGAAGTTAGCGCCCGCGGGGCGTAATCCATGACGCAGCGACGGCCGGGGTGGTTCTGAGTCGTGCGCCGGCTTCATTGCGCCCGGTTACGGCTCGAAGCGGATGATTCCGTCGATGACCATTTGGGCGTAGGTGTGCACTCGGTACTGAAACGACGCAGCCCGGTCCCGGAGAAGGACGAGCGCCTCTTCCTCGTTGCAGCCGACCTGCGCCGCGATGATGCACGCCGCTTCGACGGTGCGCGGTGACGGAACGCGTACCCGAGCCATGATGGTCACGCAGCCGGATTCGGCGTGTCGACGTCTTCCACGCAGCGGTGTAGCTCGGCACCTCGGGCGTACATCACCCAGACACGCGCTTCGCCGCCCGTCATGTTGTGGCCGGTTCGGACTCCCGTATCCGCCTCGACCTCGATCGATACGCCGCAGTGCTGACACTCGATCACAGCCATAACTCCCCCTCACGCCGAAGAAGCAACAACCGAACCAAGGTGTCCCGCGTCTTGAGACTCCGAAACGGATTATGCGGAATCCCGACGCGTTTCAAAACGGAAAAAAATTGCCGTCATTCCAGGCGACTACGGCTCGAAGCGCAGTGTGC
>JAUZEM010000580.1 GCA_030839005.1 Actinomycetota bacterium
AGCTACGGCTCACCGGCAGGCGGCGCGTGCAGCGGCTACCTCGTCCGCGCGGGCGATGCCGTCATCTGGATGGACTGCGGGAACGGTTCGTTCGCGAACCTGCAGCAGCATGCGAACCCGGCCGACCTCACCGCGGTCGTCATCACGCATGCCCATCCCGATCACTGCGTCGACATCTACGGCCTGCACGTGCTCTACAAGTACGGGATCGACTGCGGCGGTCTGCCCGTGTACGCCCCCGAGGGTGTCGAGAAGACGCTCGAAGGACTCGTGGGCAGCTGGACCGACACGTTCGACTGGCACCTCGTGGGCGACGGCGACCACGCGTCGATCCTCGACACGAAGGTGTGTTTCTCCCGCACCGATCACCCGCTCCCGACGGTGGGCGTCGAGCTCGACCAAGGTGGCAAGCGGCTCGTGTACACCGCTGACACCGGGCCCGGCTGGACGGTCGAGGCGTTCCGTCCCGGAGCCGATCTCGTGCTCTCGGAGGCCACCTATCAGCACGACGACATCCGCGCGCCGATCCACCTGTCGGCGCGCCAGGCGGGTGAAGCCGCGCGTGGAGCCAAGGCTCGTCGCCTGATGCTCACCCATTTGTGGCCGATGCTCGACCCGGTAGCCTCCGTCGAGGAGGGCTCCGAAGCATTCGGTCACGCGGTGACCCTCGCGGCGCCGCACCTCATCACGCACCTCTAGCGAGCCTGGGAACGGAAGGATCTGCATTGCCCGCCCGTGCCTCGGGCCGCGCCCCCGACGATCTCCGGCGCGTCCTCTTCGTACGTGACTTCACGGAGATGGCCGACGGATCCGTGCTCGTCGAGTTCGGGCGGACACGCGTGCTCTGCACCGCGTCGGTCGAAGAGCGCATCCCGCCCTGGCTGAAGGGATCCGGCAAGGGTTGGGTGACGGCCGAATACTCGATGCTGCCGGGCTCGTCGCCCGAACGCGTCGGTCGCGAAGCCGCGCGCGGCAAGCAGAGCGGCCGCACCCAGGAGATCCAACGCCTGATCGGACGGTCGCTGCGTGCGGCCATCGACTTACGGCTGATGCCCGACGTGCAGATCACCGTCGACTGCGACGTCCTGCAAGCCGACGGTGGTACGCGAACCGCGTCGATCTGCGGAGGCTGGATCGCATTGCACGACGCGTGCAGCCGTCTGGTAGCGAGCGGCAAGCTGGCCAAGCATCCGATCCTGCAGCCGTGCGCCGCGATCTCGGTGGGCGTCATCGACGGAACGCCGATGCTCGACCTCGAGTACAGCGAGGACGTGCGCGCCGAAGTCGACATGAACGTCGTGATGACCGGCGACGGTCGCTTCGTCGAGGTGCAGGGTACGGCCGAGGGTGTCGCGTTCACTCGCGATGAGCTCGACGCGCTGCTCGGTCTCGCCGAGACCGGCATCGAGGAGATCATCGAGGCCCAGCAGGAAATGGTCGAAGAACCGCCGGCCCCGCGCGCTCGGTGACCCTCGCGCTCCCGCTCGTTCTCGCAACCCAGAACGCCGACAAGGCGCGCGAGATCGTCGAGGTCTTCGTCACGCTCGCCGATACTCCGTTGATTGCGTACTCCATCGACGGCATCGCGTTCCTCGTCGACGTCCCCGATCGGATCGCCGCTTCGGTCGCCGCGCTCCCGGCGGTCGCGGCGGCGCCCGACGTGGAGGAGACCGGCAGCACGCTCGAAGAAAACGCGCGAATCAAAGCCCGTGCGCTCGCCGACACGTTCGGCCTGCGCGCCGTCGCCGACGACACCGGGCTCGAGGTCGACGCGCTGAACGGTGCGCCGGGCGTCTATTCGGCGCGCTACGCGGGTGAACATGCGTCGTACGCCGACAACGTCGTCAAGCTGCTGAGCGAGCTCGAGGGCGTCTACCCGTCGCTTCGAACCGCCCGGTTCACCACCGTCGCCATCGCGCGCGGTCCCGACGCGCGAGAGGTCGTGGCGCGGGGCGACGTCGAGGGTCTCGTCGCCGCTCTGCCTCGCGGCGAGGGCGGATTCGGTTACGACCCGGTCTTCGTACCGTTGGAGGGCGACGGGCGCACGTTTGCGGAGATGACTCCCGAGGAGAAGCATGCGGTGTCGCACCGCGGGCGCGCGTTCCGTGCGCTCGCGTCCGCGATGGACCGACGTGAGGAGAGGTAGATCGCATGGCGTTGCACCCGTCCGCCGAGATGATGCTGCAAGTGTTGAGCGACGCGGGTCTTGCATTCGGACCCGAGTCCACGCCGGAAGGGCGACGCGCCGCGATGATCGCGGTCACGACCAACCCACAGTTTCCGAAGCATCCGGTGCACGACGTAACCGATCGCACGATCCCGGGCCCGGCCGGCGACATCCCGGTGCGCGTGTATCGGCCGAGCGCGGCGACCGGTCTCCCGTTGCTGTTGTGGTTCCACGGGGGCGGCTGGGTCACCGGCAACCTCGACACGCACGATCAGCTCGGACGCCTCTTGTGCGACGCGGTCGGCGCGGTGGTGGTCTCGGTCGACTACCGGCTCGCGCCCGAGGCGAAGTTTCCCGCCGCGGCCGACGACTGTCTGGCCGCGTACGAGTGGGTACTCGAGCACGCGAGCGATGTCGGTGCCGACGCGGGTCGGGTGGCGATCGGCGGCGACAGCGCGGGCGGCAACCTCGCCGCCGTCGTCACGCTCGATGCTCGCGAGCGCGGACTTCCGCAGCCGAAACTGCAGCTCCTCGTGTACCCGGTGACCGACTACGAGTTCGAGAGCGCGTCGATGATCGACAACGCCAAGGGTTACTTCCTCGAAGCGGAAAGCATGCAATGGTTCTACGACCATTACGCGCGCACGCCATCGGATTTCGCCGATCCGAGGTTCTCGCCGATGCGCGCGTCCGACGTCTCGGGACTCGCCGACGCGGTCGTCGTCACCGCCGAATTCGATCCGCTGCGCGACCAGGGCGAGGCGTACGGCAAGCGATTGCAACAAGCGAACGTGTCGACCGAGGTCGTGCGGGCCGACGGTCTCATCCACGGCTTCTTCGGGCTGCACGAGTTCATGCCGCCCGGCCGCGATGCGTGGGACGTATCGGTCGCGGCGCTGCGCCGCGCGCTCGGAACCACGTGATCGAGGTCCGAGACGGCTTCGGTACTCTCTTCGACTGACATGGCCGTACTCGATGTCGCCGGATTCGTAGCCGATCTCAAAGATCACGCGGTCGAGC
>JAUZEM010000586.1 GCA_030839005.1 Actinomycetota bacterium
CGCGACCGTCTCCCAGTACCCCTACGTCATGGGACAGATGGCGATCGAGGCGTGCGCGGCCGCGGTCCGCGGCGCGAGGCTGCCGGCGAGGGTCGATGCCCCGATCGCACTAGTGACGAAGGGCAACGTCGCGCGCGTGATCGCTGCGTTCCCAAAGCCTGTTCGGCGGTACGCCGACCCGTTCAGGCGACTCCTCCGGAGGCGCAGGTAGCCGGCCGATCCCCGGCCTCAACGCGTCGCGCCGGTGACCAGCCGGTCCGGCTCGCGGGGTCGGTCAGCGGCGCCGTCGGAGGAGCGGCGTGAACGGGTCGGAATACCGTCGAAACGGCTTTGGGAACGCAGCGATCGCGCGCGCGACGTTGCCCTTCGTCACGAGTGCGATCGGGGCATCGACCCTCGCCGGCAGCCGCGCGCCGCGGGCCGCCGCCGCGCACGCCTCGATCGCCATCTGTCCCATGACGTAGGGGTACTGGGAGACGGTCGCGTTGATCGATCCAGCCCGGACGGCGTCAAGCGCCTCGGCGCTCCCGTCCAGTCCGATGATCCTGAGCTCGCCGGTCCTGCCCGCGGCGCGGAGCGCGTCGGAGATCCCGAGCGCCATGTCGTCGCTGGCGGCGAAGAAGCCGGAGAGACGCGGGTGCGCGCGAAGGATCCGCTCGGCCGCGATCTCGGCCTTCGTGCGGTTGTAGTCGGCGTTGACTCGCGCGACCACGCGCACGCGTGATCCGGTGATGCCACGCTCGAATCCGCTCAAGCGGACGCCGCTGTTGACGTTGTCGGCCAGCCCGCCGACGAGCGCCACGTCGCCGCCGCCGGGGAGGAGGGAGGCCATCCGGGCGCCCGCAAGCCTTCCGGCCGCGAAGTCGTCGGTTCCGATGTAGGTCCGGATGCGCACATCGGCGCGCTTCGCAGCCGCGGGGTCGATCGGGCTGTCGATGTTGACGATGGGACGCCTCACGCCGCGCAGCGCGGTCACGAGGTTGGTGGCCGCGATCGGGTTCACCACGTAGCAGTCCTTCCTCTCGGCGACGAGCGCTCTGACCTGCGCGGCCTGACCGGCGAGATCGGCGTTGCTCGTCACGGATCGGACCGTGGCACGCACCCCGAGTTC
Source organism: Actinomycetota bacterium (assembly GCA_030839005.1). GTDB lineage: Bacteria > Actinomycetota > Acidimicrobiia > IMCC26256 > PALSA-610 > PALSA-610. Next base: position 1,112 of record JAUZEM010000586.1, read on the forward strand.
GCCCGCGCGGGCTCTCGCTCCCTCGTAGATCGCGACGAAGAACGGATTGTCGAGGGCATTGAGGACGACGCCCGTCCGGACGGGAGCAGGTTCGGCTCCAACGGCGCCAACGGCGCGGACGGGAGCGCGTTCGGCTGCAACGGCGCCGCCGGCAAGGAGAACGGCGCAGGCGGCCGCTGTCGCGGTCGGCCAAATCTTCACCTAAGGCCCTCTCGATGTAGTGCTGGTCACGCTAGCGCGCTGGGCATCGACGTTCAAAACCGCCTTCCCCCGGCGATGGCGAAGGAGCAGAATTGCGTGTTTCCCGGAGAGGTTGGGGCGTGCGGCCGCGACAGATCGCACCAGTGGCGTTGGTCCTCGCATTGAGTCTTGCGGGGTTCTACGGCGCCCGCCTCCTCGGCGAGCGAGACGCGCGACGCGACTCCCAGCACCGCGCCGAGGTCGCGGCCGCGCAGATCCGCGGGCGCGTCGAGCAGGGGACCTCCCTGGCCGAGAGCCTGCGCCGGTTCATGGTCGGCGTCGCGGGGAGCGGCGTCACGAGCGCGGAGTTCGCCACCAACGCGGCGAGATGGCTCAGCCCGGCGGGCTTCCCGGCGGCCGCTTGGGTCGAGCAGGTTCCCGCGTCCCGGCGCGCCGGCTACGAGCGGCGGATCGGCCATCCCATCGTGGCACCGGACCGGCGCGGCAGGATCGTGCCCGTCGGATCGCGCTCCTCCTATCTGCCGGCGACGCTCGTCTCGGGCATCCCTCCGATGGCGGCGCCGGGGATCGATGTCGGCGGCGAACCGGGTGTGGCCGGAGCGCTGGCGCGCGCGAGCACCCTCTATGACGCAGGCGCGACCCCGCTGACGACCCTGCGAGACGGCACGAGGGGGCTCTTCCTCATCAAGCTGGCTCCGCGTCTCACCGCGGGGGTCGTCGAACCGGGATTCGTGATCGTGTTCGTCTCGGAGCTGTGGTTGCGCGCGGCGGCCGCGGACACGCCCAGGTTGCAGCTCACGATCGGCGGGACGTCCACCGGAGCTCATGAGCGCGCGAGAGCCGTGCACAACGCGTTCACGGAGGCGGGACAGCGCTTCGACGTCGCGGTGCCGCGGAGATCCGTCCAGGGCGCCGCGGCGGTGCTGCCCTGGATCATCCTCGCGGCCGGCCTCGTGCTGGCCGCGCTCGCCGGCGCGCTCGGAGTCAACGCCGCGCGGCGAGCCAGGGCGCAGGACGAGCTCGACCGCATCTTCACGCTCTCTCCCGATCTGATCGCGGTCGCCGACTTGGACGGGCACTTCACGCGCGTCAACCCGGCTGTCGAGCAGGTGCTCGGCTACACCGAGGAGGAGTTCCTCGCGCGGCCGTTCCTCGACCTCGTCCATCCCGACGACCGCGAGAGGACCGCGGCGGCGGCGGCCGCGCTCGCTCGGGGAGAGCCGACCCTGGCGTTCGAGAATCGCTACGTTCGCAAGGACGGCTCCCACAGAGTGCTCGAGTGGACGTCGACGCCTGTCGTCGAGGACGGGCTCACGTACGGGGTGG
>JAUZEM010000109.1 GCA_030839005.1 Actinomycetota bacterium
GCGAGCGCGACCCGCCGCGGTGACACGTACGCGCTGTCGGGCCGCAAACGCTTCGTCATGGAAGGCGACATGGTCGACGAGGTGGCCGTCGTCGTGCGGAACGCCGATTCGTCCAACGACGCGTGCATCGTCGTGGTCGTGCCCGGGGCGTCCGTGCCCGCTCGGCGGATCTCGACCCTCGATGCGTCTCGCAGTCTCGTCGACCTCGATCTCGACGGCGTCACCGTCGACGCGAGCCGGGTGCTTCGGGGCGGCCCGCTCGAGCACGCGCTCGCCCAAGCGACGGTCGGGCTCGCGCTCGAGATGGTCGGAACCGCGCAGACCATCTTCGACGTCACGCTCGACTACGCGAAGCAGCGCGAGCAGTTCGGCGTGCCCATCGGTTCGTTCCAGGCGGTCAAACACAAGTTCGCCGACATGGCCATCGCACTCGAACGGGCACGCGCAACCGCCTACTTCGCGGCGCTGACGCTCGCGGAGGACGACGACCGCTGGCCGACTGCTACGTCGGTCGCGAAGGTCGCCGCCGGCGACTGCCAGCGCCTCCTCGCGAAGGAAGGCATCCAGCTCCACGGCGGCATCGGTTACACGTGGGAGCACGACATGCACCTCTACGTGAAACGCATGAAGTCAGGTGAGGCGCTGTTCGGCACGAGCGCGTGGCACCGCGCGCGCATCGCGCAACGCCTCCTCGAGCGTGCCTAAGCGCCGAACAGGATCTCCGTCAACGCGTAGAAGATCACGATCAACGCGATGCCGGTCCACAGCGCGTTCTGGTGCGTGTCGTAGATGACGTTCGTGCCGCCCGCACCGAACCCACCGATGATGCCGAGCGCGTTCAGCTCGAGCACGACGAAGATCACCAGCGAGATGATCAACCAGGTGACCCTGGCTCCGCTGCCGGGCGCGTTCTTGAAGCCTGCGCTCTCCCAGAAGTGCGACGAGCCCACCATGAAGACGAGCAACGGCAACGAGAAGATGGTGTTCTGCCGCGATGCGAGGGCGCCCTTGCGCGCCGCGGTCGCCGCCGCGGGGTCTGCTTGCCCGCCGGCGAGGACGTTCCGGGCGTTCGCGATGACGATCTGCTGGTTCGGCCAGATGACGAGCCAGACGTTGAGGAACATCGTGACGCCGAAGAGGATGCCGATCGACAGGGTCAGACCGGGCGGGCTCTTCCAGAACGCGCTGCCGTAGATGTCGTTGGTCCCGAAGCCGCCGACCAGCAGGATGAGGATGCCGGACGCGACCGTCGCAGCGGCCGCCCACCGGAACCACCACAGTGCGCGCCAAGTGAGCTTGTCGAACGCTTCGTTGCGCGCGGCCGGGTCCATCTGCGCGAACGCCGGCGTCTGCACGAAGTTGAAGAACCACAGCAGGCCGATCCACATGACTCCGACGATGACATGGAGCATGCGCGAGGCGCCGAAAAGGCCTCCGCGATGAAACAGCCACAACGCTTCCACGCTTCACCTCTGCCTTCACGGGACGAATTGCGCGGGAACCTACCAAAGAGCGGCGTGGCCGTCAGTGATCCTGCGGCGCCTTGAGCCGTTCACACTCTGGCGCATTCTGTAACACCTTTGTACCCTTTTGTCGCATGACTGCATCCCGACCAGCATTGACGCGTGTTGCTGCCCTCGAGGTCGCCATCGCGACCGCGCTCGTCGCGATGGCGCGAAGGCTCGACGTGGGTGTCGTGTTCGCCGGCCGCGGGTGGTGGATGTACGCCGGGACGGCGGACCTCGCGATCGTCCTGATCTGGTGGACCGCGGCCGCGGTCGCGGCGTGGACTGCGCTCACGACGATGACGTGCCTCGCGAGTCGGACCGTGCCGCGGCTTCGCGGATTGCGTGCGCTGGATGCCTGCACCGTGCCCTTCGTGCGGCGCGCGGTCGACCATTTCCTTACCTGGACGCTGGCCGTTACGTGCGCGGGGACCGCGATCGCGGCGCCCGCGTACGCGCGGAGCGCGCCGGCGAGTGCGCCGGGCTCGACCGCTCCACCCGCGGTCGTACGCGTCACACCCGACGGAGAGATCGTCGTCGCACCGGGACGCGAGCGCGCCTCGACGCCTGCGCCAACGCCCCCGTCGACGCCGCCAACGAGCAACGCGCGGCCGGCGACGACCGCGACGACCGTCCATGTCGTGGTGGCGGGCGACAACCTGTGGCGAATCGCGTCCGAGCGGCTGGCCGATGACCGCGGCCTCGTTCCGAGTGACGCCGTGATCGCTCCCTACTGGTCGCGCGTCGTCGACGCGAACCGCGCGACGTTGCGTTCGGGCGACCCGAACCTCATCTTCCCCGGAGAAGTCGTCGACCTGCCGCCCCGTTTGACCTGACACGGGCGTCAGGCGCGAGACTCAGGCTCCACTCGTTCTGGAGGTCGTGTTGGGCGCACTCGACGGCAAGATCGCAATCGTGACGGGTGCCGGCCGCGGCATCGGTCGCGGTGAGGCGTTGTTGCTCGCACACGAAGGCGCGCGAGTCGTCGTCAACGATCTCGGTGCCGAAGCGCAGGAAGTGGCGGACGAGATCGTCGCC